>NZ_JAUBRC010000076.1:0-25738 GCF_036701635.1 Microcoleus sp. N9_B4
GCCGGATGCGGGGAAACCAGCACGTCCGGATCTAACTGAGAGGTGCGAAGGATAATACCTTCCATCGACTCAACCAAGAAGTGGCTCACTATCTCGTCAGCCAAAACATCGCGGTAAAAATCATCCACAATCTCTTTAATGGCTGGCTCTCCGCCCATTTTCTCGTACAATGTTGTTGCCATATCGTTTTAGCGACTTGTTTTTTTTCACTTACTCTTTAATTATAGCTAGCAACTTGGCTTTTTTTACTGTGAAATGTTAATTTAATCTGAAATAATTACTGAGTAACTGTTGCGACTGCTGGTATTTTTTAGACCACTTTCTATCATTGTAAACTTTATTAACGTTCGATCGCCAGTTAGATATTGCCGATCGCCCTCCCAGCCTTTTGACCTAATGCACGGATTGCTTGTTTTAGCAAGATGTTTTCGACACAGCGCCAACACGCATCTGTTTTCCAGCTAGCAAACTCAAGAAATCCGTGATAAAATAGCGGCCGGATGCGATCGCGGAAATTAGGATCGCCCCTGCAATTCCACAAGTTAAAATAAATGGGCGATCGGCTGCTGATCGGCATCATGTATAATCGAATTGCCAATATAGCAATCCTAAATCATTTGTGAATCTCTTACTCCCTCCCCTTGCTAAGGGGAGGGTTGGGGTGGGGTAAAAAATTTACGACTCCTGCAAGAATTGCAAATATAATCGAATCACAACGACGATCGCCTGTATAGTAATATTTGGCAGTTGCTAGTCGGTTGCGACACTTCCGGGCGATCGCCCGCAGTTAAGAAAAACCTTTAACTTAAGTACGCGGACTTAAATTAAGATTATTATGTCCTCCGCCAAAAACGAAGCAATCCCAAGTCAGAGTGATTGCTGCATTTCTATCTGCTGTTTCCTTAAACTTTGATGATTTTTGAGTGCCTTGAAATACTATAGCCAACATCCTAACGCTTTCTCGATCGACTACCTCAACGACTTGCGAGGAGGAATTCTAGCCTCCCCTTATCTAGCAATCAACAACCTCAATCGCGATTTCATTGGCACAAAAGGGTTTTCCGTGGTGTTTCAACGTTCGGAAATCGCCGAAGTAGAACGGCGCTTCCCTTTGTTCAAACCCTATCTAGACCAAGCATTACTGCCTGAATGCAATGCTTTTTACCTCAACCCTTTGTTGCTGGGTGAAGGTTCCCGCGTCGATCCGCATATCGATCGATCTTTGCGATCGTACTGCAAAACAGTTGAACCTCCCGCAGCCGTCAGCGTTTTGTACGTGCAAGTACCGCCAAATTTGCAAGGGGGAGAGTTGATACTGCGGCGCAACAAACAGCAAGTCGGGCAGATTAAGCCGCAAGCGAACTCGCTGATATATTTTCAAGGAGATTTGACTCACTCTGTCAACGCTGTTAAAAGTACCGGAACTCGTTTGAGTTTGGTTTGCGAACAGTACAGTTTGAGCGAAACAGAACTGCAAGATATTCCAGGATTCACAGTGGAATCTAGGGCCGTGAAAGCAAAAATTAAGTAAGATTTATTCGAGCCTGGGTTGGGTCACTTTCACTTGGGTTTACGGTAAACTTAAGGCTCAATCTAAATCGGGACTTTTGAGCATTTCCATCAACTTGCGCTTCCGACTGTGTACTTGCATCAGTTGAGAACGATAAGCAGACCACTGAAGATTTTGCCCAGTGTGTAAATAGGCAGCGCGGGCTTTTTCCAACCACTTAATCGCAAGATTGTACTCGCTTGATTTCGCTTGATCCATAATCGATGCAGCACGCCCACAAGCATTAGTGATTACCCAATCGGGGCTGTGGCTGATTGCAGCCCCCATTACTCGGTGAATCAGTGCTGAGTGGTAATAACCCAAGCCATCAGCAAGGGCGATCGCATCTTCAATCATTCCCTCATCCAGAAAAATATCAACCTTCGCGTCAGTAAAATTCCAACTTTCATTAGTTTTCAGAGTTGCTAACAAATCTGCTTTCAAACTTGACCAACTATCTTTTGCTAACTCCTTCACTAAACTATAATCGCTAAAAGACGGTTTTATTTTAAATATCTGGATTCTAGCATTTAACGCAAGTTCATCTTCGCCCAACTCAACAGCCAACTCACTCATCGATGTTGCCAGTTGGTAATGGCAATGACCTGACAAATTTAACCCAGCTTGACAAATTTTCAGAGCTTGTTCTAAGGCTCCCTGTTGCTTTAAAGTTTGAACGAGAGCCAAAGCCTCTTCCGCTGATTGCATCTGGGTAGCAGCAGCTTCCACTGCTTCTTCTACTCTCCCCAAACGAGTTAACATCGTCAAGTATTGTTGAGTACAACCTTCTGCTTGGGCTAAGTATAAGTATTCTCGATCGCGTTCCTGGCGATCGAGGATTTGCAAGCGAATCAAAGTTAAGTCATGAGCACAGTCTGGTGCGTCACCAGCCCAAACTCCTTGCCCAGTAATATTGCCTTCAAGTACCTCTTGGAGTAGGGGGTCATCCCAACCTTGGCGTAAAGCTTCCAAGCTCATACTGAAATCACAATCCCATTCATCTTGCCAAGCTTCTAACATTACCTTGAGATCGATCTCTTCTTCCGCAGTTAGTTGAGCCGTCAAAATAGCTTCTGTCCAAGCTTCATCCAAAGCGTTAGCTATATCATCACTTTCAGCGCCATATTCTGCTACATCATCCCAATCTTCAACGCAGGCTGTAGTGATGGCTTCTAAAATTACTAAAGCGTTGTTACCATCCCCCTGTGCGCTGAATTCCTGGGCTCGCTGAATTACATCTAAAAGTTCTTCTGTAATTGGGTCTTCTTCCTCCCCATCCTCCAAATACCTCACAGCCTCTCGCAAAATTCGTCGTACTTGGTGCCGAAAGGGAGCAGGATCGACGGAGGTGTGGCGCGGTGCTTTGGTTGGTTGGTTTGAAGGTGCAGGAATAGCACTTAAGTTAATGTATTGTTCGATCGCATCAAGGAGTGAGGGTTCTTTTTTTACTAAATGCTGTATTAATTGCTGGGTTTGTACGTCGTTGAGGCGATCGAGCAATTGTTCCAGTGTCGAGCCCTGCTCAATTATTTCTGGTTGCCGCAGACACAATAACAACGTCGCCACAATGTGTTTACACCACCCACCGTTCTCGTAAGCACAAGTGCAGAATAATGTAGATGCTAATCCGGCATCATCAAAGGGCAGGGTAACACGGTATGGTTCTACTTCGGAACCCTCCACTACTGCTTGCACCATATTGCCACGCCGGACTGCGCTAGTAACATTGCCAGCTAAATAGTAAGCTTCACCCCGCTTGAGAGATTGGGCAGAGGTGTGAAGCTCGATCGTTGTTTCACTGAGTTTGGGAATAACCATGAGACTATGCCTCAGCAATTAAAGGATTAGACTCGATTTTACCTGAGAAATACACTTGGTCTACAATTTAATTGCGTCCCGATTAGAGGTTTCCATAAATTTCAAAAATCTGTAAAGCAAGCACTGATAACGTTTGTAGCTTAACGAAGCAATCGCTCTTGTTATGAGAGCTTTACATTTTGTGAGATTGTAAAGTTTATTTGCACCTACCTAGTTAGCGATCGCTATACTATAAAATACCTAGAAAGAAACTAAGGAGTTTGGGAGAAATTAGTAGTGCTGGCATCGTTTTTAAATGGGTAGGGCTAGAGAAGTGTTACGCTGATTTTTACAAAATCTTCCATAGACCTCTTGCACAAATCCTTTTCATCAATTGATGGGACGGGCAAGATGCCCATCCCACAAGAAAAAATAACTCTTGTGGGATGGGCATCTTGCCCGTCCTATTTATTTTTGCAAGAGGTCTCATAACGTACATGACGAAACAAAAACAGACAAGCGGATATCGATTCAGGCAGCTAGTTTGCAGTGTTTTGCTAGTGCTGGCCATTTGGAACGTGCCTCAATGCGCTTGGGCAGATGCTAGCCAATAAGTAAAATCAAGTATAATGTTAGAGTTACTGAATTGTTATATGGTTAGAGTAACTTATAACATTCCTAATGGAGCAGAGGAACTTAAGTGGCAAAAATAGAAGGATTTAGGGTAATAAATTACCGCTCGCTGCGTGATATTACTATGGGCAAGCTGTGGAATACGCAAAATGTCCAGGCACTAAGGCCAATGACAGCCGTTATCGGTAAAAATGGTGTTGGGAAAAGCACGCTTTTCGACACTTTTGGCTTTCTTGCAGACTGCTTAAAAGGGGGAGTCGAAGAAGCCTGTGATTCCCGTGGGCGGGGAGGTTTCCAGAGAATTCGTTCGCAAGGACAAAAGGGAAGTGTTGAGTTTGAGATTTACTATAAAGAGGATAGTAACGCTCGACCAATGACCTATGAGTTGACAATAGACCTTGACCCTTATGACAGACCATATGTAAAAAAAGAAAGACTTAGACAACGGAGAATAGGACAACGCAAAGGACAACCTTATTCTTTTTTGATTCTAAATGAAGGTAAAGGTGTAGCATGGAAAGGTGAAGAAGGAGGCCAGCTAGTTAATGAAGACCGAGGAGAATTTGATGTAAATAATTTAATAAAAAACATCCAGATAGGTGAGACATCAGAAGAAAGTAAAGAAAAGGAAATAGTTGAACTTGACGACAATCGAAAACTGGGAATTGCTACTTTGGGAGCGCTCAAACAACACCCAAGAATTTCCGCATTTCGTAGATTTATCGAAGGATGGTATCTCAGCTATTTCACACCAGACGCTGCCCGTAGCTTACCTCTGGCTGGGCCACAAAAACGTTTGAATATTCATGGAGATAATCTAGGAAATGTGGTTCAATTTATGGAGAGAGAGCATCCTAAGAAATTCCAATCAATTCTGCAAAAAATATCTAGTAAGATTCCAGGGGTGGAAAAGATTAGCACCGCACAAAGTCAAGACGGTAGACTTCTGCTGCAGTTCAACGATCGAGGTTTTCAAGAACCGTTTTATGCTCAACAAATGTCAGACGGAACACTGAAGGTATTTGCCTATCTCCTTCTTTTAGAAGACCCCTCACCACCGCCATTTTTGTGCATTGAAGAACCAGAAAACGGACTTTACCATAAGCTTTTAGAAACTCTAGCGCGAGAATTTAGAGACCACGCTACATCTGGAAAAAGTGGATCGCAAGTATTTGTTACAACACATCAACCCTATTTTGTAGATGCTCTTGAACCTGAAGAGGTTTGGGTACTTGAAAAGGGCGAGGATGGTTTTTCTACAATCAGACGAGCTAGCCAAGACCCTCTCATTAATAACCTTGTTTCTGAAGGATTGCCCCTTGGCGGACTTTGGTACAGCGATTATCTAGATAAAAGGTGAATAAATGCACTTTGAGATACTTGTCGAGGATCGTTCTGGACAAACTGCTCTTGAAATTCTTATACCAAAGATTATCAGCACCCAACAACACACATTTAAGATCCATTATTACAAAGGAATTGGGCATATTCCTAAAGGTTTAAAATCTGCTTCTGAAGCCAATAAACGAATTCTGCTCGACCAGCTTCCGCGACTTATTCAAGGCATCGGCCAAACATTCTCTCAATATCCTCCTGATTACCCTGCTGTCCTGATTGTAACTTGCGATCTTGATAACCGATGCCTCAGTACGTTTCGCAGAGAACTACTAGATATTGTAGATAAGTGTAATCCTCCGCCAAAGACGCAATTTTGCATAGCAATTGAAGAAGGAGAAGCATGGTATCTAGGCGATTTAGCAGCAGTTAAGGCAGCTTATCCGACAGCAAAAGAAGCAGTCCTAAATTCTTACACCAATGATAGTATCTGTGGGACGTGGGAGAAGTTAGCTGATGCGGTGTTTTCCGGTGGTAGCAAAGAATTGTCTAAACTTCCTTGGCACGAAGTTGGTGAAGAGAAGTCAAAGTGGGCTGAGAAGATTGCTCCCCTCATGGACGTAGATAATAATTTGTCACCAAGCTTCTGTTATTTTCGAGATAAACTTCGAGACTTAACGAGTCAGTAAAGAAACCGGGGTTTTTTATTGGGAATCGCCTCGTGCAACGAAGTAGACTCGTAAAAAAAAAACCGGTTTCTCCACACCCGTGCTTGAGTGCTGTCTCTGTCTAACTACCAAAATCGGAATAATAGCCAAACTTTTGATGACTAACAACCCATACAGCTAGGTTAGCGGGAAAAACTCAGCTTAAGATTCCCACAAACAGCGAACAACGTCCAAGATGAAAATACAACGATGCAAAGCATTTTCGCTCGGCGCAGGATGTCGGAGTCAATGAAGCTGCTGGTTGGGTAAAATGCCAGAGGCGATCGCCTTACCAATAAAAACCGCGAGATTAATTTAAACTGATTAAAAATTAGGCTGCGAAAATCCGATGATCCACAAGAAGAACCGCAAAAAGTTACCCTTATTAGCAGCATTCTTAATCTCGCCATTTATTTCTTGGTTCCTGAGTACGATCGCCCTATTTCTCAGTCTCTGGGTCATCATACCAGCACCCACGATGTTCCTGTACCCTTTGGCGGTGGGAGCACCAGAAATCAGTCCCTGGTTGGTCGGTTTGAATACGATCGCCCTTCTGCTGAACCTGCTCAGACGGCATCAAGGCAAAGTCTACATTATTTTGTCAATTTGTAACCTGTTCGCCCTCATCCTGGGCCTCCTCCCCCTGATTCAGTTCCCAGCAGCCAATGCAGCGATAGCTACCCAAATGCAAGCAGTTTTAGGGGAAAATTATTTAGCAGCCGTTCCTCAAGCCGATCGCGCGCAGCTACGCCCTCAACCGTTTATCCTAGCAGATGCGTTCCGAGGAATTCCCATCAGAGACGTTAGGATCGATCGGGCTATTGTATTTGCCAACCCTGACGGAGTTTCACTCCAATTAAACCTTTATCGGCCGATGCAAATTGGCAAATATCCGGCAATTATCACACTCTACGGGGGAGCTTGGCAGAGAGGCAATCCCGATTCCAATGAAGAATTCAGCCGCTACATGGCCGCCCAAGGCTATTGTGTGGTTGCAATTGATTACCGCCACGCTCCCAAGTATCGATTTCCTGCTCAGCTTGAGGACGTACAAGCCGCTCTTTCCTATATCAAAACTCATGCTGCTGATTGGGAAATTGATCTCGATCGAATTGCTCTGATGGGAAGGTCTGCAGGTGCCCATTTAGCAATGCTAACTGCTTATGATTCTAGTGTGCTTCCAGTTCGAGCCGTGGTCAACTATTACGGGCCAAATGACCTGATTCGGGGATACAATGACCCACCTTTTCCTGATGCCATAAATGTTCGAGCCGTCTTGCGTGCCTTTCTGGGAGGAACCCCAGACGAACTCAATGAGCTTTACCGTCGGGCTTCTCCCATAAATTATATTAAACCCAATCTTCCCCCTTCTCTACTGGTTTATGCAGGTCGCGACCATATCGTTCAGCCCAAGTTTGGTCGATCGCTCTACGAACGATTCCGAGCCACGGGCGATTCCCTACGGGATAGCTTCGCTTCACGGGCTATTTTGCTCCAAATTCCTTGGGCTGAACACGCTTTTGATGCAGTTTTTAATGGGCCGAGCAATCAATTAGCTTTGTACTACACAGAACGATTTTTGGCTCATGCTCTAAAGTCTTCGGATTACCAACCAGTTAACTAAAAATTATCAACTTACTCATTTAGGCTCAATAAACTGCGGCTATAACAGTTTAATAAGTTCCCAAATCTCGTAAACATTTCTACGGCAAATTGTCGCACCAACTTTTAGAATAGTTGCAAGACTTTATTTATCATATAGCGGTTCGATCGCGTGGTGAGGTATGCGCCATGCCCCATGCGCCATGCCCCATGCGCCATGCCCCATGCCCCATGCCCTGTTACACTGAAACCCTGCGGTTGTGTGCGCTTGGTGCGATCGACCTTTCTGAAAAAAACATAAAATTCTGTAGCGTACAATACATTTATTTGGTTAATGATTGTTTAAACTCTCCAAGTGTAGATTGTGTACTCTCCATAATTCTCCAAAACCCCTAAACGAGTGCGTTGTTTGCTGGACTGCGATTTATCGATCGTCGAACGGTTAAAAACCATAAGTAGTTTTGACCTGAATTCATCGGAATTGATTTGCACAAAATTTTTGAGCTGACCAGGGTGAAGATTAGCTACTAAATCTGTGCAGCGCAGGCATCTATGATGTTGACTCAAATTAGTACAGGCTCTTGTCATCTATTTTCTTGCTAATAACCGAAATCCAACCGCATCTCACACTGGATTGTCACGCCCGGTGGACGGCGAAGTGATTGAGCCTCGCTCCTCCAATTTTTTAGAGTCTGCCAAAAAGGCATTCTCCCAAAAGTTAGCTTTGACTAAAAACGTTGGGTAAATTCAACATATTCGTCAATCGTTAGACTTTTGCTAACATCTATTTTTTCTCAACTACTTGTCCCCCAATACCAATAAAAATAACCATGAGTGGAAACGAATCGCGCGTTCAAGCAATTTCTCAAATCGTCAACCGCAAACTGATGTCTAGTCGGCCTCCCAAGCGGCTCGAAGATATGTGGGCAACAGACGTTTTTACTCTGAGCAAGATGCAAGAAAGTCTGCCCAAAAGCATTTTCAAATCAGTAAAAAACACCGTTCAAACCGGCCAAAAACTTGATGCTTCCGTAGCTGATGTAGTTGCAGTAGCAATGAAAGATTGGGCTATTTCCAAAGGAGCCCTCTACTACGCCCACGTATTCTACCCGCTAACCAACGGCACCGCCGAAAAGCACGACGGTTTCATCTCAGTGCAAGGCGACGGCTCCGTCATCTCAGAATTTGCAGGCAAAGTTCTCGTACAAGGCGAACCCGATGGCTCCTCATTCCCCAACGGCGGCATCCGTTCCACCGCCGCCGCTCGCGGATATACAGCCTGGGATGTCACCAGCCCTGCTTATGTCATGGAAACAGACAACGGCATGACATTGTGCATTCCTACTGTTTTCATCTCCTGGACAGGTGAAGCCTTAGACAAGAAAACGCCGCTTTTGCGTTCCATTGCCGCCATGAACAAAGCAGCAACCCGAGTGTTAAAGCTATTAGGCAATACCGAAGTTGCTCCGGTAAATTCCAGTTGCGGTTCCGAACAAGAATACTTCCTGGTAGATGCCAATTTCACCAACAACCGCCCCGATTTACTGCTAGCAGGTCGCACCCTTTTCGGCAAACCTCCTGCGAAAGGTCAACAATTTGACGACCACTATTTTGGAGCGATACCAGAGCGCGTTCAAGTCTTCATGCAGGAAGTAGAAGAAAGAATGTACCGGCTGGGAATTCCTGCCAAAACCCGGCACAACGAAGTAGCTCCCGGTCAGTTTGAAATTGCACCAGTTTTTGAAGCTGCAAACGTCGCCAGCGACCACCAACAATTAACCATGACAATTCTCCGCAACACTGCGAAGAAACACGGTTTTATGTGTTTGCTGCACGAGAAGCCTTTCGCCGGCATTAACGGTTCTGGCAAACACGTCAACTGGTCGGTCGGCAATGCCACCCAAGGAAACTTATTAGACCCCGGCGATACACCGCACTCGAACATACAATTTCTAGTGTTCTGCGGCGCTGTGATTCGCGGAGTTCACAAATACGGCCCGCTATTGCGCGCGGTAGTTGCTACTGCCAGCAACGACCACCGATTGGGTGCAAATGAGGCTCCACCAGCAATTATCTCTGTCTATTTGGGTTCGCAATTAGAAGATATCTTCGGGCAAATTAGCCGGGGAGAAGTTAAGGACTCTAAAGGTCGGGGAATTATGAACTTAGGTGTAGAAACACTGCCTACTTTCATGAAGGATGCTGGAGACAGAAACCGGACTTCGCCCTTTGCCTTTACTGGAAACCGATTTGAATTCCGTGCAGTAGGTTCCGGTCAGTCTGTTTCCGGGCCGCTGGTGGCGATGAATACAATTCTTGCAGATTCTTTGGACTGGATTGCTAACAAATTAGAAAGCGATTTGGCTAACGGAACTGAACTGAATGCTGCCATCCAAACCATTCTCAAAGAAGTGATGGACGAGCACGGTGCGGTTGTATTTGGTGGCGATGGCTATTCCGAAGAATGGCACAAAATGGCCGTTGAGGAACGGGGTTTAGCTAACTTGCGGACTACGGCAGATGCTTTACCCGTGTTGAAAGAAGGATACATTGAAGACTTGTTTGAAAAGACAGGTGTTCTGACTCCAGTTGAATTGGAAAGCCGTTACGATGTTTATGCTGAGCAGTATTTACTGGCAATTGAAGTCGAAGCAAAACTGGTAATAAGCATGGCAAAAACCATTGTTTACCCCGCAGCGTTGAGGTATTTAGCTGAACTTTCTGGCACGATTTCTAAATTGAAAGAGATTGGAATTGAAATGGAAAAGGAAAGTGCCGAAAAAGTAGCGGTGCTAGTTAAGTCCATGATGGATACTACGAGCAAATTGAGTGCGGCTTTGAGCAAGCACGATTTTGCTTCGACCGAAGACCATATGCAATATGCTTCGCAAACAATTCGTCCTTTGATGGATGAGGTTCGCCAGTATGCGGATGCTCTGGAAGGTGAAGTGGCTGATGATTTGTGGCCTCTGCCTACTTATCAAGAAATGCTGTTTGTTAAGTAATCGTAAATCTGGTTGACTTCCAGTAGGGACACGGCACTGCCGTGTCCTTTGATGTTATGGTTAAAAACTGTATTTTAAGCAACGCCCTACAGCCCAATCAACCGGATTTCAGCGCGGTGTGCAAACAGACAAAGCTCGCCTTGAGCGCTGCGGAACTTCAGCCGTTGGATTGTACGCTACAAGCATTACTTGTCCTGGAGCATTCATTACCCAACCTTGAGCGGGAATAACTTCTCTCGAATTACCTGTACCACCCGCGGGCAATCTCTCCGTTAAGTTCGGAACCGTTTCCGTTGTAGCACTTCCACCTACCACTGGTTCCACCCAGTTAAACTGAGTATACTCGCTACTAAGCACATCATTAGGATTCGCAGGTACTCCTCCTTTACCAGTAATTGTAAACTCATTCCCAGCCTCTTGATTGCAAAGATTAGCCACAATTAACTGCGTTGGATCGACAACATTTTGCGGCAATTCTACCAATCCTTGAGCCGGATTCACTCCCGAACTACTAAACGTTACCGCCCCTTGCAAAGCCGGGCCTGCCTGTTGAGAAATGGCGGCGATATCGCTACTAGGAATTAAAGAAGTAGGATTCACTTGTAAAGCCGCAAATTCAGCATCAGTCAATCCTAAACTGCTTCTAGCTCGATCGCGATTAACGCTCGTAAAACCAAAGATATTCGGTACATTGACTGTAACTTGTCCGCCCCTAGCGGTACGAGCATTGGCGGTGATATCGCTATTTTCTCGCGGTAGAGCCACCAAAATATCGCTATTAATTCTGATATTTCCACCGTCAGAAATACCTGCATCGGTGGTAATTGTGCTGGCGCGCCGTAACTGAATGTCTCGCGCTTGGAGGTTAATATTTGCCCCAGTACCAGATACTGTTGTACCATCAATGCTGGCTTTGTTATCTAGGGCGATCGAGTCCGCTACAACGTTAATATTGCCAGCCCTTCCCGTTCCCAAAGCCTGAACATTAACCGTGGCTCCATCCCGGACAATCAATTGATTAACATTCAAATTCAACGAACCCGCATTCCCCGTAGCATTGGGATTGACAACAGCATTCGCGCTGCCAACCGATGCCTCAATTCTACTCCTGAATCCACCATTACTCGCCATGCCTTGCACTTCTGCCCGATCGGCATTAATTGTAATATCTCCCGCATCTGCTGCACTCAAAGAAGCCGCAGAAATAATCCCCCCATTCCGCACAGCGAGCAGAGGCGTGAAGAGGCGGATATCTCCACCTCTACCAGAGGTTGTAGTTTGAGTACCCAGGGCACTCGGTGCGAAGCCCGCATTCCCCAAAACTCCAGACACGCCACTCACTTCGATCGACTCTGAGGCTCTCACAGTTAAACTTCCTCCCAGCCCCCCACTCCTAGAAAAAACGAATCCGCCAATAATCGCACCCGTCGATAAAGTAATTACAGCTCCATCCGAAACAGTCAGCCGCTTAGTGTCGATCGTAATATCCCCAGCTTTCCCATTCCCATCGAAAGAGTTAGCGCCGATCGCAGTTTGCGCCGTACTTCCAGGGAGACTCCCCGACAATTCTACAGATTCATTCGTTTTAATCGCGATATTCCCCGATGCTCCATTACTGCGGCTGATGCTGACGAGATTGGAGCCATCGCGCAGGATTAAGCGTTGTGCGTCAACATTTATGCTTCCGCCTTGACCGGTACTTCCCCTAGTTGTTCCGTTGCTAAGTACAGAACTAACCATCTCAATACTATTGGCGCGGAAAGTCATATTTCCGCCATTTCCAGCACTAAATGTAGTGCTACCGCCCACTACCCCATCGCGCACCAGCAGCCGTCCGGTATCAATGTTAATATCTCCTGCTGCTCCACTGCCAACAGTACCAGCGTTCACAACAATTTGCGGGTCAAAGGGGTTGAGGGTTCCAGATACGACATATTGGCTGTAAACTCGCTGATAGCCTCCAATTCCCAGCCCGATCGTTTCTACTGAGTCAGTAGCGCGGAGGTTGATATCACTCCCTTTCCCCTCTCCCAGTGTAGTGGTAAAAATTTGCGCCCCCCCCTCTACTCGCAAGTTTTGGGCATTGATATCGATACCTCTACCATCAATCTTTCCCAGTGTCAGTCCATAAATTCCCGAACCACGGAGGGTGATATTTCCACCTCTAATGTCAATTTTTCCACCTCCTAATCCGCTGGTATTTATAAACGCACCGTTCATTTGAATATTGCCGAAGTTCTCAATATTCCCGTAGTTTAAATTCAAACCTAAAGCCGTTGGTTCAAATTGCACTCCTCCTGGACTCTTGACGCTACCCAACAGAATTTGTCCGCTATAAGCTGTTAAATTTCCTCCGGGCAGTTGGATGTCACCGCCAATTAATGCTAAAGTTTGACCGGGATCTACTGCTAAACCGAGTTTGTTAGAAATCGGAATTTCTACGGGCAGTGGGGGTAAGGTTGGTGTCGGGCCAATTGCTTGGGAAGAGTTGACAATTGTGCCGGGATTGTCTCTAAATCTTAAACCCGCAGGAATATTAATCGCTAATAAGGGCACCGTGCTAGGGTTGGTGCTGCTAAATTCAAACCCGTTGTTAAAAACAATACTATCAGCAGTTGAAGCGAAAAATGAACCGCGTAAATCTAATCTAGCATTAGAACCAAAGACAATCCCTTGCGGATTTAGGAAAAATAAGTTGGCATTTCCTTGTACTCCTAATGTTCCTAAAATATTGGAACGATTGCCACCAGTAATGCGGGTGAAAATGTTAGCAATCCCGTTAGGATTTACAAAATATGCTCCTCTACCTTCACCTACATTGAATTCGCGGAAACTGTGAAAGAGATTAACACCGCGACTTGCACCACCTTCAATGCGATCGGATGGTAAGTTATTAATAGTGTCGAAAACTGTACGGGAATTTTCATTACCCAGGGTGCGATCGGGGAGGATTTGAGCAATGGTGGCAGTGGGAAATAGCAAGCATAAAGCAAAAAATAGGACAGAAGATAGGTGCGGCATAGTTCAAATCTCATTCTTGTTAATTGCACAAGCCAGAAGGAAACAGTAATACTAAATCCTGGTGAGCCACCCGCTTTATTATTCGGCGGTTAAAACCACTGTATTGAGTCAAACTTTCGTCTGCCGACGCCGACTTAAGAGATAAAGGGGGTATTGAAGCCGGACTTGGTGTTATCAGATAAAATCTGGAGCGAGCGATAAAAAAAATATATATGATGACTATAATATCCTGAATAAAAAACGTCAATGACCCACGCCCAAACTCACCAAAATAGACAGCCCTTATGGCTGATATTACTATGGGTTATTTTGGGACTCATGTTCGGTCATCTGGGAGAGAGAGACCGAGGAAGACATTAATGTTTTAATTCAGAATTACAGAGGGTTTTAGTCTTAAGTTGACACAAATGGGCAGTGTCCAACTCCCCGCAGGCTTTAAGGAGTCGGGGATTTAACATAAGATTAGATCGACCTACTTAAAGCTAGATAAATGACAGTACCGCGTCTGGAACAATTTAGAGGTTGTCTGATCGGTCAGTGTCTCGGCGACGCTATAGGCTGTAGAGTAGAAGGCTATCCTCCGGAAGGAAAGCCAAAACTTTGTCAGCTACGAAGTTAGACTCAAAAAAATCAAAGATCGCGATCGCTTCGGCTTTCCTTTTGGTCAATATACCGACGATTCCCAACTCGCCCGCGAACTCCTCCAAAGCTACCTCGCTTGTGGCGAATTCGACCCCAGCGACTACGCCACCCGTATTGCTGACATTTTCGCTCAAGAGCGCATTGTCGGGCGCGGTCGATCGACTGAAGAAGCTGCAAACCGCCTGATACGGGGCAAGGAGTTTTACAAAGCTGGATGCTACAACTAGCTTAGCCAAATTTGTAGTTTAATTACCTGAAACTTGCTGTAACCTTGCTGCGAAAAGCTATTATGCGAATTCAATCTCTTTTCAAACAAATGACTCTGGCGGCTCTAGCTCTATGTTGTGCGATCAGTTGCAGTCGATCGACTCCGAACGTAAACTCTTCCCCGGAAGCAAGTACCTCTAACAGCTTTAGAGTGGCAATGGTCACCATAGGACCTAAAGATAACCACAGTTGGGCTCAATCCTGCTTTGAAGGATTGAATCTAATCAAAGATAAATTTAATGCTCAGGTAGACATTACTGACAATATTGAGGGTGAACATAGTGAAGCTGTCATTCGCAAATATGCCCAGTCAGGCTATGAACTGGTAATTGCAGCCAGTGGTGGCTATATTAAAGCTGCCGAAAAGGTCGCTAAAGAATTTCCGCGAACGAAATTTGCCTTGGTTACAACGTATCCAGGGAATAACCAAAATTTGGGGGCTGTTGCCTTTCGATCGGGTGAGGTGGGGTACCTCACAGGTGCTTTGGCTGCCATCAAGACTAAAAGCAATAAAGTTGGCTATATTGTGGGTGCACCTTATCCGGTTTACAAAGAAGAAGAAGCCTTGTTTAGGCGGGGAGTGAAGGCAACGAATCCCTCTGTTCAAGCCTCGACTGCTTTTCTCAACACTTGGAGTGATACGGACAAAGCCACCAAAGTTGCAACGGATATGGTTGCATCTGGAGTAGATGTTTTGGCAATCAACGCGGATGAGGCAGGGTTAGCCGCGCTAAAAGCCGTTACCCAAAAGCCAGGAGTCCTTGTGATTGGTTGGGGAAAGGATCAGTACAAACTGGCTCCCGGCAAAGTCCTAACGAGCGTTCTGGAGGACATTCCCAATCTGGTGCTAAATGCGGCGGTCTTAACCCAGCAAGGTCGCTGGGAAGGAAAACTTTACAAGTTTGGGCTCAAGGAAAAAATCTATGACTTTGCTCCTTTCCGTGGCACTCTCACGTCTCAGGAAGAGGACACTTTCAAGACCATCCGAGATGCTGTGACGACGGGCCAAATTGATGTTTCTCCTTAGTGCGCCGATTAATTGATTTACCAATATTTGTTCTAAGCTCGATGCAAAATCAACGCAACGATCGCGCTCTGCCGATCGCCAAAAGCTCTCCTTCTCATCCCTGGCGACGCTTCTTATCTATTGCACATCAGCTCCGCTATGGTTTGATATTTTTGGTTCTCCTGAGCTTACTGCCCACAGGTGGCTTGCTGATCTACCTCAGCTTTCAGGCGCAGATCCAGCAATCGCGATCGCTCCAACAAGCGCGTAGTCAGACAGCAGCAGGGCAGATTGATAATTATCTAGATGACTTGAAACGAAAACTGAGCTATTTAGCTAGGGTCAAAGGACTCACAAACTTTCAACCTCAAGCGCAGCAGAGCCTGTTGGAAGGGTTGACTCGTCATAATGATGCTTATGAAGCCGTTGCCATTTTGAACAGGAAGGGACAACTTGTCGCGTCAGTTTCACCCTACGAACCGCTCAAGTTAGAAAATCCAGCCACTTCGCCACTGTTTATTCGTGCCTTCAAACAACAGGAAGATTATGTCAGTCCTGTAGAAATTAATCCTCAAACAAACCAACCAACCACCATTATGGCGGTTCCGATTCGGAATGAGCGAGATGAGGTGGATGGGGTGCTATTAGCAGAGATAAATCTCAACTTTCTCTGGTTTATTGTTTCGCAAACGCAGGTGGGCAAAACGGGTTATGTCTATGTAGTCGATGAGCGTAATTTTCTCATTGCTCAAAAGGATAGTAACCCAGAAACGTTTCAACTTCAAGATCTTTCTAAGCGTCCCTTCTTTCAGTTTTTGAAAGCCTCCGCAGATACTAAGCGCCTTAACGTTTATCCGGGTCTAAACCAGGTAGAAGTATTGGGAGCCAGTGCCTTAGTTCGGAGCGTGAATTGGAATGTGGTTGTAGAACTGCCAACGGCTGAGGCGTATGCTCCCGTTTACCAAATGCTCTCAGTTATGGGAGGCTCATTGGGGGTGGTGACGATCGTTGCTGTTGGCATTGGCTTTCTATTTATTCGGCAAATTGTGGTGCCGCTGCAGCGCTTAACCACGGCAGCTACTGAACTCAGTGCGGGGCAATTAGAGACACGGGTCAACATTGACAGCCAAAACGAACTGGGGACATTGGCGATCGCCTTTAACAATATGGCAACCCAGTTAGAGGAACTGATTAAAGCAGTTGAAGTGGAACGCAATTTTGTTTCAGCTATTCTTGAAATTGCAGGTGCCCTGGTAGTTGTGCTCGACCCGCAGGGACAAATCGTTCGCTTTAACCGAGCTTGCGAACAAACGACTGATTACTCGTTTAGTGAAGTGAAGGGGCGCTACATTTGGGACTTGTTCCAGGACTCCGACTTAGCTATACAAGCCAAAACTGGTTTTGAGTCTTTAAAAGCTGGTAAATTTCCCCAGCAGTATGAAGGTACTTGGATGAGCAAAGATCGACAACTCAGACTCATTGCCTGGTCAGATACTGCTTTAGTCGATGATCAAGGTCAAATTGAGTACATCATCAAAACAGGGATTGACATTACTCAAAGGAAACAGGCAGAAGAAGAACTCAAAGCGTCGGAACAGCGGCTATCTTTTCTATTCCGCCAAACTGCACTGGCAGTTGTGGAATGGGATTTAAACTTTCAAGTCACTGCCTGGAATCCAGCGGCAGAGCAGATTTTTGGTTACACGGCTACAGAGGCGATCGGACACCATCCCGCAGAATTAATTGTGCCTGCGCCTGCCAGAAAAATAGTCGATCAAATTATGAACGAGTTGTTGATGCAGAGCCAAGGAATCTACAGCGTCAATGAAAATTTTACAAAAGACGGCAAAACCATTATTTGCGAATGGTTCAATACGCCTTTAGTAGGGGATGGTGGAAAGATTCTTGGAGTGGCATCCTTGGCACTGGATATTACTGAGCGCAAGCAAGCCGAAGCTGCGTTAAGGCAAGCAAAAGAGGAAGCTGAGGTTGCACTCAAAACCTTACAGCAAACTCAGGCACAGCTTATTCAGGCAGAGAAAATGTCAGGTTTGGGGCAACTGGTTGCTGGTGTTGCTCACGAAATTAATAATCCAGTCAACTTTATCTATGGCAACCTGAGCCATGCTGCCGACTACACGCAAAATTTACTAAATTTGATTCAGCTTTACCAGCAAACCTATCCAAGTAATACCCAAATTCAGGAAAAAATTGAAGAGTTCGAGTTGGACTACATTAGTGAAGATTTGCCCAAAATCCTGACTTCAATGAAGGTAGGAGCCGATCGCATTCGTCAAATTGTCCTGTCGCTACGAAACTTCTCCCGGCTGGATGAGGCAGAAATGAAGCCAGTTGATATCCACGAGGGAATTGACAGCACATTGATGATTTTGCAAAATCGACTGAAGCCAAACCCGGATCATCCTCCTATTGAAATTGTCAAAGAGTACGGCGACTTACCGCTAGTAGAGTGCTATGCCGGACAGTTGAACCAGGTCTTTATGAATCTTCTGGCAAATGCGATTGATGCTTTAGAAAACTACGACAATCAGCGTTCTCCAAAAGACATCCAAAAAAATCCTAGTCGCATCACTATTCGGACTAAGCTAGTCACAAACGAAACTCAGCCCGGTTCTTCTAAAAACGTGGTGATTCAAGTTCAAGACAATGGGCCAGGGATGACGGAAACTGTTAGACCACAGGTATTCAATCCTTTCTTCACCACAAAACCAACTGGTAAAGGAACTGGATTAGGGCTATCCATCAGCTATCAAATTGTAGTTGAGCAACACGGTGGCTTACTCCAGTGCTTCTCTCAACCGCATCAAGGAGCAGAGTTCATAATTGAAATTCCTGTTTTGCAAAGCCGTGCTGTAGCAATCGTGGGTAAATAACTGCGATCGCATTCCTTCTCTCAATTGCCGCGATGTAATCCGCCACCTGCTTACGATTTCATTAAGAAACGAAAAGCTATGGATACTCAAGTGAGAAAAAGTGCTATTGTTAATCATATACAGGGAATCAAGATAAGAGCACAGATTCCTAGAGTGTCACAGGTAGGATAGTTGTGCGCTTATGTAACTTCTATCAAAAAGGAATTTTTAATATTTTATGGAAAAAATTCAAGAGTTACAATTATCCAAATGCCCAACGGGAATTCAGGGACTCGATGAAATCACCGATGGAGGCTTGCCCCAAGGCAGACCAACTTTAATCTGTGGTTCTGCTGGTTGCGGTAAGACCTTATTTGGTGTGGAGTTTCTCGTGCGCGGAGCAACGCGGTACGGAGAACCAGGCGTTTTAGTCACCTTTGAAGAAACTGCGTCAGAAATCACCCAAAACGTCGCCTCTTTAGGGTGGAATTTAAATCAGTTAATTGCTGAAGGTCAAATATTAATCGATCATGTTTATATTGAACCCAGCGAAATTGAGGAAACAGGAGAATATGACCTAGAAGCCCTATTTCTTCGTCTAGGGTATGCGATCAAAAAAATTGGTGCTAAACGGGTACTTTTAGACACGATTGAAGTCTTGTTTGCTGGTTTAGCCAATGCCAACATTGTCCGAGCAGAAATACGCCGTTTATTTCACTGGTTAAAAGACCAAGGTGTGACAGCCGTGATTACAGGGGAGCGAGGAGATAAAACCTTAACCCGTCAAGGTTTAGAAGAATACGTTTCGGATTGTGTGATCAAATTAGATCAAAAAACCTTGGAAGACATCGCCACAAGAACCCTTCAAGTTGTCAAGTATCGCGGCTCTCGTCATAGTAATAATGAATATCCTTTTTTAATTGAAGAAAATGGCATTTCGGTCTTACCCGTTACTTCCTTAAAATTAGACCATGTGGTTTCTAATGAGCGAATCTCAACGGGCATTTCCCAGCTTGATGAAATGTTTGGTGGCCAAGGCTACTATCGGGGTAGCAGTATTCTCGTCACAGGCAGGGCTGGAACGGGAAAAACAACGCTGGCCGCTTATTTTGCCCAAGCAACCTGCCTGAGATGCGAACGGTGTTTATATCTCGCCACCGAAGAATCCCCCCAACAAATTCTCCGCAATTTAAACTCGATTGGTCTTGATTTAGCCCCCTACGTAGAGCAGGGATTATTGCAATTTGATGCGGTACGTCCCACTAACTACAATTTAGAAATGCGTTTGTTTAAAATCCATCGCTGGGTCAAAGAATTTCAACCAAGCACGATCATCATCGATCCGATGAGTAATCTCATTTTGAGTGGAAGCTTTATGCAAACAAAAAGCTTTTTCATGCGTTTGATTGACTATTTAAAGAGCCAACAAATCACCGTTTTTATGGCAGATTTAACGCCCGGTGATACTGACAGTGACCACGAACAGACAGAAATGGGTGTTTCCTCTCTGATGGATACTTGGTTAGAACTCCAAACGGTCAAGGTGAATGGGGAGCGCAATCGAATTCTCTATGCCCTCAAATCTCGTGGTATGATGCACTCAAATCAAGTACGGGAATTTATCGTCACCTCTGAAGGCGTAAAGTTGGTCGAGGTTTACTTGGGAGAGGGCAAGGTATTAACAGGAACGGAAAGACTCAATCAAGAACTAAAGGAAAAATCTGCCTCTAAAAAACGCCGACAGAATTTTGAAGTCAAAAAACGGGAGTATGAACAAGAGAAAAAACTCGTACAAGCTCAGATAAATGCTCTACAAATGCAATTGCTCAATCGAGATGCGGAGTTAGATTTGCTGCTTGAAGAAGAACAAGAGGAAGAAAAAGCGCTGCTGGAGAATCGAACCTTTATGGGAAGATTACGTCATCTTAATCCCTAAAACCTCTCTCTAAGGATAAAAAATCATGACCGATTATTTAACAGATAATTTCTCACAGCCCGCTAACACAACAGAGTCACAGCTTTGGCAAATGCGGTTATATGTGGCGGGACAGACACCTAAATCTCTGGTTGCTTTTGCCAATTTGAAGAAGATATGTGACGAATATCTTCACGGTCAATATACCATTGAAATTATTGACTTAAGTCAACAACCACAGCTAGCCATAGAAGATAGCATCGTTGCTTTACCGACTCTCGTTAGAAAATTGCCAGAACCGATTAAAAAGATTATTGGTGATTTATCAAATACTGAAAAAGTTCTGGTAGGACTGCAAATTCTTCGTCGAGTCGATGAACAATAACTCAAGATAGAGGTACTAACAATGATTGACTCCGAAGATGTTAAACAAACAACCACAGAACTTTTTGAACAGTCTCTGTCCCAATCAAAGGAAGAGCATTATACCCTACGTCTTTATATTTCAGGTACAACGATTCAATCGGTGACGGCGTTGCAAAACATCAAAAAGATTTGTGAGGAATATCTCCAAGGGCGTTATGAGTTAGAAGTTATTGATATTTATCAACAGACAGAAGCTGTTATTTCGGAGAACATTGTGGCTGTTCCCACCTTGATAAAACAGTTACCTCTGCCCTTACAAAAGATGATTGGCAATTTATCGAATACAGAAAAAGTCTTAATTGGTCTTAATCTTCTGCCTAAGAAAAAATAATTGGAGAGGAAAATTAATGAAGGATTCTCTGACCCCTCTTGAAAAAATGAGCCAAGAAGTCGAAACCCTAAATCGGGAATTGGCCGAGGTGCAGGAACGCCTAAATGTAGCGGAAGAAACGTTGGAGGCGATTGGTTCTGGGGAAGTTGATGCTGTTGTTGTTTCTACGCCGCGAGGAGAGCGAGTTTTTACGCTTCACGGGGCAGATTATGTTTATCAGTGTTTAGTGGAACAAATGGGCGAAGGAGCGGCTACCGTATCTTCTGAAGGTTTAATTTTGTACTGTAATAATCGACTCGCAGAACTCTTAAATTGTCCTTTAAAAAATCTGATAGGCTCTCACTTAGAAACCTTTATTGCGCCCCCGTATAAAAAATCATTTTTACTACTTTTGCAGCAGGTTCAGCCTGAAAAAAATATCACTAGAGAATTATCTTTGCTCGCAGCTACGGGAAATAAGGAAGTACCTGTTAAATTATCGTTTAAACAACTTCATATAGATGAGATTTTAGTTAATAGTATTATTGTTACTGATATTACAGAATCTAAAATAAAAGAAGCTGCGAAACTCAGTCACATTCTCAACAGCGCGATCGCCGTTATTAAAAATTTTCGTCTTTTGAGGGATGGTACTTTAGAGATTGATTCTTGGACAGGCGGCACTCAACAGATTTTTGGCTATAGCTTAGAAGCTGTGCAAGCCGATTCTGCCTTAATCATAGCGAATATATTGCCCGAAGATCGAGAAAAAACGATCGCCTCATTGATCGAAAACATTCAAGGAGGGCGATCGGGTATTATCGAGTATCGGTTTTTACATGGCGATCGCACGATTCGATGGCTTGCCTCAAACTATGTTGCTGAATGGGATCAAGAACAAGATTGTTGGGTGGGCATAGAAATTATTACGGATATTACCCAACGTAAAGAAACAGAGCAAAAAATTGCGGAACAAGCAGCCTTAATTGATATTGCTAGTGATGCCATTTTTGTAAAGGATTTAGACGATCATATTTTATTTTGGAATAAAGGAGCTGAACGTTTATATGGTTGGGCAGAAGCCGAAGTTATAGGGCAGAAAACTCAAACCTTATTTAATCAACCCTGTAAACTAACTAAGGCGATCCAAATCACTACCGAGAAAGGCAGTTGGCAAGGGGAAATAGATCAAATTACTAAAACAGGTAAGAATATAATCGTAGAAAGTCGTAAAACACTGATAAACAATCTATTTTCTCAATCCCGATCTATCCTCGTTGTCAATAGTGATATTACTGAAAAAAAACAACTTGAAAAACAGTTTTACCATGCCCAGCGATTAGAGAGTTTAGGAACGTTAGCCAGTGGAATTTCACATGATCTCAATAACATTCTCACGCCGATTTTGGGAGTTAGTCAACTGCTTCCTCTCAAGATTACCAATATGAATGAACCGACAGAAAGACTGTTAAAAATTCTTTCGGCTAGTGCTAAGCGTGGGGCTGAGTTGGTCAAGCAAATTCTTCTTTTTAGTCGAACAACGGATGGTCAAACTGTAATATTACAACTAGGCTATTTGCTCCTAGAAGTGGTCGGTATTGCTAAACACACATTTCCCAAATCAATAACTATTTCGACTAAAATGCCCGCGATGGAACTATGGACAATATCGGGTGATGCTACCCAGATACACCAAGTATTTATGAATCTGATGATTAACGCTAGGGATGCCATGTCATCAGGAGGAAGTTTGACCATCTCGGCCGAAAATCGCCGGTTGGAAGAAGATGATGCCCTGATGAATTTGGAAGCAAAAGCAGGCTGTTATGTGGCTGTGACGGTGGCTGATACAGGAATTGGTATTCCGCCAGAATTGTTAAGCAGAATTTTTGACCCCTTTTTCACTACCAAGGAAGTTGGCAAAGGAACAGGGCTAGGATTATCAACTGTAAGGGGGATTGTCAAAAATCATGGCGGTTTTGTCAAGGTTTATAGCGAGTTGGGTAAGGGTACAGAATTTCAGGTTTTCTTACCAGCTATAGAGGGAGAAGTAAGCCTCAAAACCGTAGAAAAAGCAATGACTAGAGGTAAGGGCGAGTTGATTTTAATTGTTGATGATGAAGCCTCTATTCGAGAGATAACACAGACTTCTCTAGAAAACTATAACTACAGAACAATACTCGCTAGTGATGGGCTTGAAGCCATCGCTGTTTATAGGGAACATCAACAGGCAATTAGTGTGGTTGTAATGGATATGATGATGCCTAACCTAGATGGTGTTTCCGCAATGCGCGCGTTGCAAAAAATTAATCCTCGGGTGAATATCATTGCGACTAGCGGACTCCTGGCTAACAAAAAGCTGGCATTAGATGCTAATGTCAAAACATTTTTGTTAAAACCTTACACGATCGCACAGTTATTACAAATTTTAACGGAGATACTGCCGCTAGAGGAGAATAAAGCAAATCGCCTCCCGCCCCTTACCTCTCAAGAGTCTTCTTCACTGCCGAGGGTTGAATTGTCTAGAGATGCTTTAGCAATGATGCCCCCCGAATGGTTACAGCAAATGTATGATGCGGCGTGCTATTGTGATGGGGATCTCCTGCTGCAATTAATTGAACAAATACCTACTTCTCAAGTGGCGATCGCCAATGCCCTCACAGATTTAACGCTGAGTTTTAAAACGGATATCATTATGGAATTAACTGATTTATCTAAATTAGGACTTACGAAAGATTCCTAGGAAGAGAAGGCTATTAAAGTTGCTGAATAAAAAGTATTACGGGTAAAACAATTGGGGCGATCGATTGACGATAATATCCCGGCCGGGGCGGGTTTTTGAGATTGTAATACCATTTCTCTAAAATCGTGCAACACTCTTCGACCCCCCCTAGCCCCCCCGCTGCATTGCGGGGGGAACAAGAATACTGTTGCATTCTTTTTTAAAATTGGTATAAATTATTGGCAGATATTGGCAGGTTTACCCGCCCCTACCTGATTTCGGGCGAAGCGAAGCGGAGGGAATCGACGGGAAATGATATTACGGGTAAGACAATTTGGACGATCGACATTTGTGTTTGTCCATCAGTCGATCGCCCCAGAGTCAAATTCCTTCAATCAAACGATTTGCTCGCTAGAAGGTTCCCCGCTAGCAGGAGGCTCTACCGTATCACCAAAGGCAACCCGCAGAAAAGGCGGAGCCAAAAATGTGGTTAGAATCACCATGATAATAATCGAGACTTCTAACGGTTTATCCAAAACTCCACTCGCGGAACCGATGCCGGCAAAAACTAACCCGACTTCGCCCCGAGGAATCATTCCCACTCCGATCGCCAATCGATTGATTCCCGGCAGACCAAACACCACCCAACCAGTCACCAGCTTGCCAAAAATCGCAACCACAATCAAAAATACGGCAATCAAAAGACCAGCCCGATTATCCGGCACTGTTGGGTTCAAAACCCCCAAATCCGCCCGAGCTCCCACGGTTACAAAAAAGATGGGAACCAGGAAATCCGCGATGGGTTTCACCAGTTCATCCAACTCGTTGCGGGCATCGCTTTCATCCAACACCAAACCAGCCGCAAACGCACCCAAAATCGCTTCGAGATGAATTGCGTTGCCCAGAAAAGCCATGAAGAAAGCAAAGATAAATGCGGGGATGACTATATTGCCGCGAGTTTTGAGTTTCTCCACCACCGCAGTGAAGCTTTTGTTGAAGATGCCGCCCAACAGAATAGAACCCAACAGAAACGCAGTTGCACTGACAATCAAATAGATGACATTAACAACATCAATTTCACCGGTTTTCGCTAAACTGGCGACAACAGCCAGGACAATAATTCCTAGCACATCATCAATCACCGCTGCACCAACAATGATTTGACCTTCTTTAGATTTCAGTTGTCCTAATTCCGACAAAACTTTGGAGGTAATTCCGATGCTGGTTGCTGTCAAAGCAGCCCCCGCAAAAATCGCCGGAATCGCCGCCGTGTGGAAAATGAGCATCAAGCCCGCAGTACCGGCGGCAAAGGGAACTGCCACGCCCACACAAGCGACAACGACAGCTTGAACCCCTACTTCTTTTAGTTGTCTGATATCCGACTCCAAACCAATTTCAAACAGCAGAATAATTACGCCTAATTCAGCTAGCACTGAAATGACTTCACTCTGCGATTCAAACACACTGGTGAGGGCGGCAGGAGACAGATGATTAATCGATTGCAGAACTGTCATAATCCCTGAGTTGGATGCTGACAGCCCTGCTTCGGGAAAAACGACTAGGTGTAAAGCAGATACGCCAACAATTACCCCTGCTACAAGTTCACCCAAAACCGGCGGCAAATCGAAGTTTCTAGCCGCTTCCGCGCCTAATTTACTGGCGACATAAATCACTACCAAAGTGAGCAAAACTCCGCTGAGGACGATCGGCGAATTTTCTGCCTCGACTGTTGCTAACAAAGGTATGGGAGCAACTAGGGATGCCATCCCAGAACTTAAAGCTGTAATTGTATGGTTCAAAAACATGGTTATGATGATGGTAAGAAATACGATTCTACGGTGACGGTTGACGGTTGACTGTTGACTGTTGACTGTTGACTGTTGACTGTTGACTGTTGACTGTTGACTGTTGACTGTTGACTGTTGACT
>NZ_JAUBRC010000077.1:0-23510 GCF_036701635.1 Microcoleus sp. N9_B4
ACTGTTGACTGTTGACTGTTGACTGTTGACTGTTGACTGTTGACTGTTGACTGTTGACTGTTGACTGTTGACTGTTTTCTGTTGACTGTTGACTGTTGACTGTTTTCTGTTGGTTCCAATTACCCCATTACCAATTACCAATGCCCCATGCCCAATGCCCCATGCCCAATTATCCAATTGAATTAATCGGATAAACGCACTCCTCCTTCTACAGTTCGCGCGTCCCCGGAAAAAGGTTGGGGAGTCCCATTCCAGTTGAAGTCGCTAATTCTAAAAGTCAGGCTGCCGACTTGACGCTCAGGATTAAAACGCAAAATAATTGCGTAGCTGCGGCGGCTGTATTCTAAAGTGTAATTCGTACTGATTGCTTCCCCGCTTTCTAAATTAATAGCACTTTGAAATCCAACTCGAAAGCCTCCGTAAACTTGCTGGACAAGCCCAAAAGACAGGACTCTCAAATCTACTAAGCGATCGAATAAAAAGGGCGAGATACCGTCGCGCCCCACCTGGGTATAAGTCACGTTAAACCCAGTGTAATCGAGGAAAGGGCGGGAGAAATGACCGAACTGCCCTTGAATGCCGACGCTGCCAGCGAGGGAATTTTGTCGATCGCCACTGCTGTAATAAGTACCAACTCCCCGGAGTCCCAAGGCCAGTTGCAAGAAAGGAACCACCGGCGTCCGCGTGTACTTCAAACCCTGGGTGGGAGTGCGGGGCAGCGGTTCGCCCTCCCACAGGTTGAAGCCGCGGCTTAAGGCGAAGCTGACTTGGGAACGGCCCAGATCGACGCGGTTGTTTTCCCGCACTGGTTCGAGCAAGTCTGCTCGATCGGTGTCAGCATTGATAAATTGATACCCAGCTTGGTAGCTGAGATTGATGCCCGTGCCTCCGAGTTGGATGACTGGGGAAGTGAGGACTGCGCCGAGACTGCTCTGCACGGTTTGATAGCCCAGAGAACCGTTGAATAGCCGATCGCGATAACTGTATTCTGCTGCCAGAGAGTGAGTGCCGATCAACTGTCGCAGGCGCAAATTGCCCCGAAAGCTGTTTTCCGGCAAATTCGGGAAATCTTCCAAACTCAGAAATATTGCCGATCCGTCCAGGCTGGTGCGCGGGCCCAGACTAGCGCGTAACCTCGCTTTCAGCCCGTAGCTGTCGGGAGAAAACGGATTACCGCCGTGATCTGCCACGATCCGCTGCAGGTAAATTTGGGGTGTCAGGGTTAGCCGCACCGGCCCGTTTTGCAACACCTCAAAACCGCACTCGGCATACAAACCGCCGCGGTCGCCCCCGTCGTAGCCAAAAGTCAAACACGGGCCGTTTTGCTGCCTGCTGTCAAACACTTGCCTGCGGGGATACACGGGTATTTTCACCCGGTTGTCGAACACTAAGCGCGGTTTAGTTGTGACCAATTCCTCTGCCGTGGGCGAAATCCTTCTAATCGTTGCCCTCCGGGCCCTGTATTCAAATTCCGGCGGGGAAAACGGGTCGTTAGTAATCCGAATGTTGGTTGCTACCCTCGCGCCGTCTGGCAGGAGTTCGATGCGTTCTGCTTCAAAGCGGATGCGGTTGACGGCACCGACCACTTGGGGGGCTGCTAGCTGTCCCCCGCCGCCGATAGTCACTGTAGCAGCGCCGGGGGATTTGACTCCGCGCAGGGGCTGCTGGCTGGTAATTCGATCGCTCAGCGGCTGTTCGAGAATCGTCCCAGCACTGATATCTGTAGGCAATGTGGGGGTCAATTCGCTACCTGCTGCGGGCAGGAATATTTCGCCGCGTGCTTGTTCGACGGCGCCGCTGTTGAGGCCGAGATTGAACTCCATCCGCTGGCCGCGTACTACTTGTTGGCCGCGGGTATAGGCGACATTGCCGGATGCTACCACTTGGCGGGTGACTAAGTTGACGATCGCTCGATCGGCATCAATCACAGTTTGCCGGAACCGCACAACCACATTACCAACCGCCGTGACAATTTGCTGCTTATCGTCGAATTCTTGGCTGTCAGCCTTAACTTCAATAGTATCGGCCGGAGTCACGGGAAAAGGAACCGTCCGCCCAGAAGGGGCGGTGCGGACTCCCGGCGCGGCTGGTTTAGGTTTCGGTGTCGGCGCAGCGGGTGTTCTGGGTGCGGGGGCGGTTCCTGGTGTGGGAATGTCGAACTGCTGTTGCCCGCTGGGGGCTGGTTCCGGCGCGGGTTCGGGAACGGGAATTTCAGCAGGTTCGGGAGAGTTATCTTCTAACTGCCGGCCTTGGGCCTGATACCAACTTTCCTGCTTTCCGGCAAGATTTCTCTCCTGTTGTTTCTGCGCCTCTGCGGTTCGTTCCCGATTCCGAATGGCAATGGCATTTTCTACTGAACCCAATTGGTAAGCCGTAAACGAAGAATCTTGGTTTGTTTCCGCCGTTTCGGGTTCTCCCACAGGAGGCCGACGCTGAAATCCCACCACTGCCTCGCCGCTTTCCACTTCCGCTAGGGGGTCAGCGATTTCTGGAGGCTGGTTGGTGGCTGGCGTAGTGCCGAGGAGTGTGGCTGCGGGTTCTGCTGGGGCCGGTGTGGGTTCTGGCTGAACGATATCTGGGCTTGGTTCCGGTATTTCTGCGGGGTTGCGGAGGGTGTCTCCATCGCCGGCCGCGACAGTGAGGGCGGCTTTTTTTGGCTTTGCGATGTAGATGATGCCAGGGGGTTCTGGCGGCGGTACCGGATAGGGCATAGTTACTACAGGTAAGTCATCCGATTTTAGATTTTAGATTTTAGATTTTAGATTTTAGATTTTATAGGGTGCAAATTATTGAAAATTTTGCATCTAGAAGGCAACTGTTTAAACATTAATTCTGATATCTAAAATTCCCCGTCGCTTTGGCGCGCCGGAATAGGGTTGCTTTCAGAAGTTGCTTTCGCCATAAGATAACCTCGCTGGCGGTGCGAGGTCAAGTTTTGTCCGACTAATTTTTGCGGGTTTGTCGGCTGTTGCAGGGGCTGCGGTGGCGCGCCCCTACTCTGCGGGCGAGATAACTTGTTTATTCCATGTCTCTGCGGTTGGGGTTCCGGGCTGGGTCATTGGACAAAAATCCAAATACAAACAGGGAAACAAAAAATAGGACAACTACATTAACTACGATTTTGAGGGTTAGCACTGTGGGAGTCTCCAAAGATGGCATAATACTGAGCTGATTTGCTGCTGTTGCAGCAACTTTTTTATCATAAGCTAAAGATTAGTCAATTTTATCTTTGCTTTTGAGGATTTTGGGCAAGTTGATTTTTGCCCAATTCCAGAGTTGCTCGGCGATGTTTTCTAGGCGCAGCATAACTCGATCGAGCCATTCGAGCACTTGTTCTAGGGGGTGCTTAATGTATCCCATCGATTCTGCTTTTGTTTCTAAGTATTCGCCCTCGGATGGGACGCCTGCGCTGTGATTTTTTGGTTCAGCAGCAGCGGGGGTTGCGGCGGTGTATCTGCTAGTTTGCGCGGTGATTGCTGTTGGGGATTGATTGTTTTGTCGGCTGTTCGGGTTTGTGTTTTTTGGCACTTGGGTTTCCGGCGCGCGCCCTGGGGTTGATTCTGCTGCGAGTGCAGAGCTATTTTTTTGAGTAACTGCTAAATCAGATAAATTAGATGCTGTTTGGGGTTGACTTTTTGGGCTTTTTGTGAGCAAGCTCTGTTTTAGCTGCCCCAGCAGGCGGTGAAGTGCTTCGGGGTAAGGGGAGATTGAGACTGCGGTCGATCGACCTTCTGGCAATTCTCCTACTTCTGCAATTTCCTGCTTGACTTTTGGGCTAGCTTGTGATATGAGGGTTGGAGCTGCTGCCTCGGGTTCGGAACTGCCCTCGATTAAATGCTGCGGTGCTGCTTCCCCGAATAAGTCTTGCCAGTTCAGCCACGGTCGATCGACCTCTGGGCTGTTTTGCGTGTTTTCTTGTTCTTGTCGCTGTTTCAAATAATACTGAATTGCGACTGATTTCTCAGTATTATCACTTGCTGCCGTTTCTTTGCCCAAAAGGTGGTCTACTGACGACCAAATCATTTGTTCGATGTTTCGCGCGTATTTTTCGATGATGTCGCGGGCGGACAAATCTAAATTGGTTTGGGTGCCGGATGTGTCAATTTTTACTCCAGAGTTTTCTGTGGGCGCGGCGGTTGTTTTTACCGATGGCGGGAGGGTTAATTCCTCGATGTTGACGGCGGCGCGATCAAGTAATGTAACAAAGGAGAGAGGACTAGGGGGTCGATCGAACTTGCTGTTAAAATTAGTTTCTAGTTTTGGGGTATTGTGGTCGATCGAATTCGATGCCGCAATTGACTGCTGTGCGGTTTTTGCTTCGATCTGCGCGCGGGCTTTTTGAACTAGGATGGCATTGCGGTCGATCGATTTTTTAACTGCGAGGATTGATTCTCCAAACTGATTTCTTTTCAAAGCAACCGGGCTCGTCTGAAGCCATGCCATCAATTCCCAAAAACGACGCATCGGCGGCAACTGCGCTTTTTTGGCAGCCGACTCCAAACCAAGATTAAATTTTAATTCTTTTTGGGTAATTTCCCGTTGTTCGGGCCCGCAGTTTGCTACTTCCCAAGTTATGCGACCTTCGAGCATTTCCTGCTGTTCGGGTGTCAAAATATCTAATATCTGATTTTCTCTTCCGACCAATACTAAAGTGCGGGCTGGGATAAAACTGGCAATTCCCTCAACTTTCGCTTGCGGTTTTAATTGAGTTTTAGCCAGCGGGTGTTCTAAGACGGAAGTGGTTTGATGCTTGGCGGTTTGTCCGCTAAAATTTATAGCCGGAGGTAAATCGTTAACAGTATTTCCCTGATTAATTAACAGCGGGAAGCTGGCTAAAGTTTTCGCGGTTTGCGACGAGTTTAGTAAATTTTCGGCGAGGTGCAAAATTTCGGCGATCGAACTTTCCTCGGAAACTTCCCCCTGATACCAATTTTGCGGCCAATCGGGATTTTCGTCGCCGCCAAATTCTTGCAGTTCCGGTAAATCTACTTTTTGACTTGATTCCCGCAACTGTCGCCCCAGCATTCGGGAACTTTGCACCAGCAAATAAGCTGGATAAAGCAGAATTTGGGTGGCGGTGAGAGTTGTTTCTTTAATTTGACGCCAAGTTCGATCGCAATTGTCAGCAACTTGGCGGGACTGTTTCGATATAAAATTTAATAGTCGGCTTTGGTAGGGCCCGTAGTAACCGTTGGACATAAGTTTAATTATTCAATTCAGATTTTTGATTCGCACCGGCATTGCGAAATATTGCTGTAAAATCAAAGCCAGATATTAATCGCAGCTTCCAACCCTCTGAAACCTTTATTTCTTCGCGTCCTTCGCGTCTTCGCGGTTCAATCCGATCTTTGATTAATACACAATTCCTATTTTAGCGAAATATGAGCGCTTCTGTGTCACCTGCTAACAATAATATTTCTGAAGTTGTCGAGAAGTTGCGCCGCCTCAGCCAAGTGGAGGTTCAGTCTGGTTGGAGGTACTGCGATTCTGACTCGGCTGTCTCTTCGGTAAATATTTGTAACAGCCCTGTTGCCGAACTTAACAGCAAAGGACATATTGCTTGGCCGTCGGGGAAACAAGTTTTGTATTTGGGCCAGCAATTTGTAATTCCTGACAATTTGCACGGCTATCCTGTGGTTGGTTTGCGGTTGCTGCTGGGCTTGACTTGGTGGGCAGAAGACGCTCAAATTTTTGTCAACGGCGAGTTAGTCGGACAGGGAGATTTATTTGATTTTGCCGATCGAGTTTTGTTGAGTTCGTCGGCTAATCCCGGAGATGAATTTTTAGTAATTTTGCGATTGGTAAGTCCGGGTCACGATAACGGTGCTTTAGTGCGATCGATTTGTTTGTACGAAGCTGCTGACTCTTCTTGTTTCGATCCGGGTTTTGTGGCTGCCGAATTAGAGATTTTGCAAAATTCGCTAACTCACAATTTAGAAAATTTAAATTCCCAATACCTCTCCACCGAAACAATAGCAAATCGCCCCGGGTTTGTCAAGGGGGAAACGCTGAAATCTGAGATTGATTTGGCGATGGGTTTGATTGATTGGTCGGCGGTGTGCGATCGCGAAAAGTTCGATCGATCGCTGTCTGTTTTGCGGCACAATTTACTGGGATATCTGCGGGCTTTTTCTGGGGATTTGAATAAGGGAACCGCAGAGGACACAGAGGTCGCAGAGGGAGGAAGAAGAGAGGAAGTTTCTCAGGTTGGAGAAAATAGCAATGCTACATCTATATATATAGGAGAAAGTGGTGAACTGACATCTTTTTCTGGGGATTTAGATGAGGGAAACGCAGAGGCCGCAGAGGCCACAGAGGGAGGAAGAAGAGAGGAAGTTTCTCAGCTTGGAGAAAGCGGCAATACTACATCTATATATATAGGAGAACCTGGTGCTCTGACATCTATATATACAGGTAAAATCTATTTGGTGGGTCACGCTCATCTAGACTTAGCTTGGCTGTGGCCTGTCCCGGAAACTTGGGAAGCGGCAAAGCGAACTTTTGAGTCGGTATTGAAATTGCAATCGCAGTTTCCCGATTTGATTTTCTGCCATTCAACTCCGGCGCTTTATGCTTGGATGGAAGAACATCGGCCGGACTTATTTGCTGCGATTAAAAAACAGGTGGTGGCGGGTTGCTGGGAAGTTGTCGGCGGGATGTGGGTAGAACCGGATTTAAACTTGATTTCCGCTGAATCAATGGTGAGGCAAGTGTTTTACGGACAGCGTTATGCAAAAGAAAAATTTGGGGAATTGATGCGGGTGGCTTGGCTACCGGATACTTTCGGTTTTGGGTGGCAATTACCTCAGATTTTGCGCGACGGTGGAGTTGATTATTTTGTGACGCAAAAGTTGCGGTGGAATGATACAACGGAATTTCCCTACGGTGCGTTTTGGTGGGAAGGGTTGGACGGTACTAAAATATTTAGTATGATGTCTCCTCCAATTGGCGAAAGTATAGAATCTGTGAAAATGGCAAGTTATGCTTTTGACTGGCAAGCTAAAACTAATTTGCAAGATGCTCTTTGGTTGCCTGGGGTTGGCGACCACGGCGGCGGCCCGACTCGTGATATGTTGGAGGTGGCGAAACGCTGGAAAATGTCGCCTTTTTTCCCGAAGTTGGAGTTTGCGAAAGCGGTTGATTATTTGTCTTTGATTGAGAGTCAGTTTTTGCCGGAAGTTGCGGAAAGTTCGCAGGAAAGCGATGTGGCAAAATCGGATAAGCAGGAGATTTTGCGGGCGCTAGAATTTTCAAACTTGTCGGCAATTTCCGCAACTAAGCCCGAAAGCGATGTTTCAGAATCGGACAATCAGGAAAATTTGCTCGTTGTCGAAACCGTCGGGAATTTGCGGGCGCGAGAATTGTCAAACTTATCGCCAATTTCGGATGCAAATCATTCCATCTCACAACTCAAAACTATTCCCATTTGGAAAGACGAACTTTATTTAGAATTCCACCGGGGTTGCTACACGACTCGCGCCGACCAAAAACGCCAAAACCGCCGCTGCGAAGAATTGCTCTACCAAGCGGAGTTGCTGTCTTCGCTGGCAACGATTTGTACTGGTGCGGTTTATCCGAAATCTGAGTTAGAATCAGCTTGGAAACAGATTTTGTTTAACCAGTTTCACGATATTTTGCCCGGTTCTGCGATCGCCCAAGTTTACGCGGATGCTAATCTAGCTTTTGCCGAGGTCGATCGCACTTGTCGCGAAATCCTGCTAAAATCTTTGGATGCCATCTCGGCTCAAATTTCTCTGCCGAATCCTCCGCAGCCCGACGCTCAACCGATTTTGATTTTCAATACTCTCAATTGGTCGCGCTCTGAGGTTGTCGCTGTACCGCTTCCCGATGCCACTGATTCAGCTTGGCAAATTTACGATTTGTCCCGACGGCGACTGGCTTCGCAGATTGTCAGGGGCGATCGACCGCAATCGCAATCTAAACTATTATTCTGGGCAAATAATCTCCCCGCCGTTGGCTACCAAGTGTTTTGGCTGTGCCGTGAAAACGCTCAAACTGTGGATAATGCGTCCGCGAGTCCAGAAACAGAAAAAAAGACAGACTTATCAAAACTTACATACGGTATAGCACAAAAAAACACAGCTTGTCAAGAAACGCATTTTGCAGCCGCACAAATGGTTTTAGAAAATGAATTTATTCGGGCAACAGTAGACGGTCAAACTGGAGATTTATCCAGCATTTGGGATAAAGTAAATAACCGAGAAGTCCTGAATGCAGCAGGCGGAAATCAACTGCAAGCATTTCAAGACAGCGGCCAATATTGGGATGCTTGGAACATCGATCCAAATTATGAAAAACATCAGTTACCCGCGCCGATACTGAAAGATATTTCCTGGATAGAGCAGGGAGAAATACGGCAGAGTTTGCGCGTAGTCCGACAAATTGGCAAATCGGAGTTTTGCCAAGATTATATAGTAGAAATAGGTTCGCCGCTGCTGAAAATCAAGACAGTTGCAGATTGGCAAGAAACTCACGTTTTAGTAAAAGCAGCCTTTGGGTTAAATGTAGAAGCAGATTTGGCAACTTGCGAAATTCCCGGCGGTGCGATTCAGCGCACAACCAAGCCGCAAACACCCGCCGAAAAAGCCAAATGGGAAGTGCCGATTTTGCGCTGGACTGATATCAGCAATGACGGTTTTGGAGTGAGTTTGCTCAACGATTGCAAATACGGTTGCGACCTTCAACCAAATCGAATTCGCCTAACTTTGCTTCGGGGTTCGACTTGGCCGGATGCACAAGCAGATGTAGGAGTTTCCGAGTTTACTTGTGCAGTCTATCCCCACGCTGGAAATTGGCAAGAGGCCGGCACAGTTCGGCGCGGCTGCGAGTTGAATTTGCCGCTGTTAGTAAAGGTGTTGCCGCAGTTGGGAAAAAATCGAAACAAGAGTTTACCCGCAGTTGGTAAATTCTTGGATTTGTCCGCCGAAAATTTAGTGCTGATGGCATTCAAACAATCGGAAGATGATTCTAATGTGTGGATTTTGCGGTGTTACGAGTGTCACGGTGAAGAGGCGAAGTTGGAGTTAAAGAGCGATTTGGGGTTGGCAATTAGTCACCCCGTCGATTTATTAGAAAAACCCATAAATTTGCCTCAGAAGTCAGACGATGGGAGAAGTTTCAGAATATCACCGTGGAAAATAGCTAGTTTTGCAGTAAATTTATCATTGCCAATGGAAATATAGTACCCATCGCAAATTTATCCAACCTTTTGAGACTTTGCGAACTTAGTGCTAACAAAATTTGTTAACCTACGCCAATTAGCTCTCACAACTTTCTTCTGATCTAAAATATGCAAAATTACGAACGCTAAAAACGTGTACGCCAGCCAAAAATGCAAACTCCTTCCCAGATCAACCATTGCGGAATTCTGCGGAAACATATCCGGCAAAAGAATTCCGAAAAATTTCACATTGTTACTTTTGTAAGAGTTAGAAAGTAAGAAACCCGCAACCGGAACTAGCCACATAAAAATGTACAAAGTTGCGTGCAGAGCAAAATTTTTGTACCATTCCTTCGTAAACTTGGGCAGGCGTTTCGTATATTTTTTCCACCATACCCGCAGCAGAGTTAAAATCCGCCAAGTCAGCAAAGCCATTGTCAGCACTCCTACGGATTTGTGAAAATCGTAAAGGGGGCCTCGAATAAACAATTCTCCCGGCAATCGAGCCATAGACGTACCGGTAATAAACAGCACTAAATAGCAAGCTGACATCACCCAGTGTAAGGACATCAGTTGTTTGAACGCAGAATTAAGTCTGGGTTTCGCAGCGGGTTTTAGGGTAGTCACTCTTTTTTACCTCCTTAGCGTTTGCTGCACAAGATTAACTATAAACTATAGGACTAAAGCCCGTTGCCGATTGTGCATTATAAGATTTACTTAACTCAAGTATTATAAATATTTATTAAAGAGTCGAATTAACTATATTCACGATCGTCATTCCCAACACAAAACGATCGTATTGGGGTCGATCGCCCGCCCAGCAGTTTTCAGGTCAAGTATCCCCAAAGCCACCGCACTCATCTGACCCGATAATTGCAACCGCCGCCCGGTTCACCCGCAGCCCCGGCAAATATCCCAAACCGAATCCCAAGTAGGTCAGTCCCAATACTAAGTATTTGAGTGTTATCATATATACTTAAAACCCTTGATTGCCGCTTTTTTCCCTTGTCTGGGATGCTAAAAGTACATACCGGGTAATTGTAGCTAAACCTGCTGGCATTGCAACTAGGGCGAAATATCGCCGGCAGACGGTCTAACAACTACAAACAAACACAGTGGTTGCATAGGGAAGCGAAAACCAGCGCGCTGGACAAGTTGTAATTTTGTTACAACTTGTAACTTTTTTTTAAAAACAGGTTTAATTTAGTTTCACAAGAAAGTTAAATTCCAGAAAGTAAAATTTATTACAGTCGAGTTAAGCCAAAAGTGTTTGCTAAAAAAAGTCATTCAAGCAACCCAGAAACCAACAATTCTCACTCGATAGGCACGGAGGGCGAGTTCGCCGCAGAAAAACTTTCGTGCAACCAACAAGTGGAACAGGATTGGTATCGAACTCTCTACGACAATTTTCCGGGCATTTACTTCGTTCTAGACGCTTTGGGAAGAGTTTTTTCGCTCAATCAATTCGGTGCGTCTCGCCTCGCCTACAAATCGCAGGAATTAATTTGTCATTCAATTTTTAACATATTTTACTGCCAAGAGCAAGGGAAAATGCAGGCAGAATTTGCTGGATTGGCCCAGCCGGAAAACGGTACGCCAACTCCCAAAATTGCCTGTTGGGAAGGCTGCTTGACTTGCAAAGACGGCAAGATTATTAGGGTTAAAGCAACCGCGCGCCCAATGCCGGCGGTAGATTGGAAAATAGAGGAAAATACCAATGGTCGCTCAATTGCCAATTTTCAACGACCGGCTGTACTGTTAGTTTGCGAAGAAATTAATTCCGCTTCGCAGTCATCCACGCCGCCCAACCAGAGAGCAAATTGGCGCAGTCCAACTTTGGCGATCGCAAAATTAGCCAAAAGTCAACTAAAAGAACGCAACAATCTAGAAAAATTCATCCGCGAAGTAACAGAAACCGCTGTCAATATTGTCAACTGCGATCGAGCCAGTATTTGGCTATACGGCGAAGACAAAACTCAGCTTCACTGCATCGACCTTTACGAACAAAATACTAAACTCCATTCCGTACAAATAATCATCACAGCCGCCGACTGTCCGGCATATTTTCAAGCTTTAAAATCTGCAAGTGTGCTCGCAACTGTGGCCGCAGAAAATGACCCCAGAACGCGAGAGATTGTCGGTCTTTATTTGCTCGATCAGGGCACGACTTCCCTGTTAAATGTACCGATTGTGCTAGCAGGTCAAAGGTTGGGAATAGTCAGCGCCGAACGCCAGGGTTCCGACGGTGATTGGACGGAAGAAGAACACGAATTTACCCAAATATTAGCAGATTTTGTATCCTCAAGTTTGTCAGCTAGCGAAAAGTTAAAATTAGAAGCAATGCGGCACGAACAGCAGCAAAACTTGCTAACCCAATACTACGATCAACTAGAGGAAAGAGTAGAAAGACGCACTGCTGAACTCAAAAAAGCCAACCAAAAACTACAACAAGAAATAATTAAAAGAAAACAAGCAGAAGCCGAACTACGCCTGCAGCAACAAGAACAGCAAATTATTTTTGATTCCGTGCCGGCGATGATTTGGCTCAAAGATACCGAAAGTCGCCTGCTGCGAATTAATCAAGCCGCCGCTGCATCGAGAGGTGTGCCCGCAGCTCAATTAGAAGGTAAATCTTTTTATGAAATCTATCCAGACGAAGCAGAGCAATATTATTTAGAAGATTTAGAAGTAATCCATTCTGGCCTTCCCAAACAGGGCAAAGTCGAATTGCTACCAACAGTCTTCGGTCAAAAATGCTGGGTGCGGACAGATAAAATACCTTACCGAGACGAAACAGGTCAAGTCGCTGGTGTAATCGTGTTCGCAGTAGATATTACTGATTTAATTAGAGTCGAAAAAGAACTGCGAGAATATCGCGATCGCCTCGCAGAAAAAGTGGAGAAACGTACTGCTATGTACAGGCAAGCCATGACCGCTTTGTACTCGGCAAATACGCAACTGCAACAGCTAATTAACAACAGTTACTCCTCTGGCGAAAATGGCAGCAGCCAGTCAGCAGCGCGCTTGCTCGAATGCGAAGCTTATTTTGAAGCAGTTGCCGTGGCTGACCGCGACACAATTTTGAATGTCAGCAGCAATTTTGCCGAACTTTTCGGTTACGAACCGGCGGCAATGGTGGGAATGAGCTTGCTGGAACTACTGTCGCCCAAATCATACAAACAAGCGCCGCAAATGATTTCTGCTGCCAGCAATACAGTCTGTGAAACTATTTTTCTCAAGCGAGATGGAACTGCTTTTCCTGCTGACGTTCGCAGCAAATTCGTATTTTGGGAAGGTCGTTTAGTCCAGGTGAAAGCAGTCCGAGACCTCACGGAACGCAAATTGACCGCAGCAGAATTAGAGCGATCGCGGTCTCTGCTGCACGCTACCTTAGAAGCAACGGCAGACGGCATTCTCGCCGTTACTACCGCCGGAGAAATGATTAGTTATAACGAAAAATTAGTTCAAATGTGGGGAATTTACGAAGAAGTTAGAAACTCAATGGATAGAACGGTGCGGCTGGCATTCCTCACTAAGCAAGTTAAAGATCCGAGAGCTTTTTTGCAGAGAGTTAAAGAATTTTATAGTGATGCGGAGTCGGAAGGTTGCGATATTCTAGAATTTAAAGACGGCCGCACTTTTGAGCGCTACACGCAGCCAATTCGAGTCGGACAAAATATTATTGGCAGGGTGTGGCGCTTCCGCGATATTACCTCTCGCGAAAAGGTGACGGCAATGTTAGGAGATTCTCAAAGGCGCTTTCGGGCAATTTTTGATTCTTCTTTCCAATTTGTGAGCTTGTTGAAACCGGACGGCACTCTGCTGGAAGCTAACCAAACTTCTCTGGATTTCGCGGGAATTAAGCTACGGGATGTGGCTAATAAACCGTTTTGGCTGTTGCCTTGGTGGGGAGATTCTGAGGAAGTTCAGGAACAGTTGCAAGAGGCGATTTCTCGCTCTGCACAAGGTGAATTTGTCCGCTATGAAGTGGAAGTTCAAGGTGTAAATCGGACGGCAACTGTTGATTTTTCTCTCAAACCGGTCGCGGATGAAACGGGCAAAATAGTATTGTTGCTGCCGGAAGGTCGGGACATTACTCAAAGTAAGCAAGCCCAAGTCGCGCTGCGGCAACAAATAGAACGGGAACGCTTAATTGCACAGATTCAATCGCGCATTCGTTCTTCTCTGGATCTCCAAGATATTCTCAACACTACAGTAGCGGAAGTGCGGGAGTTTTTGGCAACCGATCGCGTGCTGGTTTTCCGCTTCCGACCCGACTGGAACGGAGATGTGGTGGTGGAGTCGGTTGCAGAAGGATGGATTCCACTCAAAGGGATGGGAATTGACGATTGTTGTTTTGCCAATACTTACATCGGACAGTATTTAAAGGGCCGAATCCGCGCTATAGAGGATATTCATGCTTCTAATTTGAGCGAGTGTCACCTTAATTTTTTGGAGGCGTGTCAGGTGAAGGCAAATTTGGTGGTGCCGATTGTCCAGCAGGGAATAGAACCGAGGGAAGGTAACGGTTCTTGTCAAGTGCCGAAGTTGTGGGGTTTGCTGATTGCCCACCACTGTTCGGGGCCCCGCCAGTGGCAGCAGTTTGATGTGGATTTGCTGAGTCAGTTGGGTACTCAAGTGGCGATCGCGATCGAACAATCTTTACTTTACCAGCAGCTAGCTGCTGCTAACCAGCAGTTGGACGGGTTGGCGAATTTGGACAGTCTGACTCAACTAGCTAACCGCCGCCGGTTTGACGAGGTGATCAACCGAGAATGGGAGCAGTCGAGCTCTTTGGAACCGCTATCTTTGATTATGTGCGACATTGACTGTTTTAAACTTTACAACGACAATTACGGCCACCAAGCCGGGGATGCTTGTTTGCAGCAAGTGGCGCGGGCGATCGGGGATGCTTGCACAAACGCACCCGCAGAACGCCTCTATTTGGCTGCTAGGTACGGCGGCGAGGAATTTGGGGTAATTTTGCCAAATACGGATGTCGTGGCTGCACAGGCGGTTGCAGAGGGAATCCGCCGCCGCGTCAAAGCATTGGCAATTCCCCACATCAAGTCTGTTGTCAGTGATTCTGTGACTCTCAGCTTGGGAGTTGCGGCAGTTTCGCCAAGTCAAAATTCCCCGAAAATGTTGATTGAAGCTGCGGATAAGGCATTGTATCAAGCTAAGTTGGGCGGGCGCGATCGAGTGGCTATTAGTGATTAGTCAGGTTATTTTAGATTTTAGATTTTGGAATTACTGATGAAGCTGCTGGTTTGGAGCTTGTCTGCTGTGGCATTCTTTTTTGAAACTGGTGTTAGTAAAAAAGCGATCGCCCTAACTGGCATAAAGTTAGTGCGATCGCGGTACTATGAATCAGCTATTTATCTATCAGACTCGGCGCGGAATTTTTACGCATTTTCACTGATTTTTTTACAAAACTTTACCGTGAGTAGCGTACAAATATCCAAAAACCACGTTTCTCTACCCGATCTCTCTTTTTTTATTGAACCGCAGAGGGCGCAGAGAGCACAGAGGAAGAGAAAAGAGCAAGGAAGGAGTTCCCAATTGATTGGGGATTGCTATAGCAATTACTCACCTATTTCGCTAACAGTTTTTGAAATACCTCATACATATCCTCAGCCAACTTTTTAGGATTCCACAAAGGTGCGAGATGTTCTGGCTGCTTAGATTTTACTAAATGCTCTTTCACCGCATTTCTGAAACCAGCATCGCGGCCAAACTTAACTCCCCACTGCGTGTATTCCTCCCAACTCCACGCCGCACCAACATCAAGATTTGCACTTTTCAGAAAAGCGTAACCCATGCGCGAAAGATATTGGTCGCCGGATCGAGTTACCACTGGCAAATTCGCCCACAAAGCCTCTAAATTGTGAGTCCCGCCGTTGTAAGGATAGGAATCTAAAAGCACGTCGGCTACATAATAAATAGCGCGGTGTTCTTCTTCACTTCTGGTTTGCCCTATAAACTTAATCCGACCAAAATCTACTCCCTGAATTTCGCATTCTTCGCGGTAAGTGCTGTGAATAATATCGGGGTCGCCTTGACCTTTGCGGATTAACACACTATCTGGTACTTCCTTAAGGATTTTAACTTGATATCGTACCATTTCTGGATTCGTTTTTCTGCCCGGAGAAACGCACAGATAAGTCATTTGATCCAAGCCAATTCCGAGAGCATTTCTAATCGCTTCTCGATTCACAGGAATGCTTTGCAGTGCCCCAATTGCTACCGAACAAACTGGCAATCTTACTAACTGTTCTAAGTAATTTTTTTCCACACCAGGGGGGTGAGTGTGTTCGTCGCACAGAAAGTAGTGATTGTCTGAAATATAGGGTGCGTCAAATCCTAGCCAAGAAACGCAAATTCCCGCAGGATATTGGTATAAAACTTCCACATTTGTTGGCACTGTCATCGAGTCTAAGTCTATCAAAACATCCAAGTTGTCTTGCGCTACTTCGGCGAAGATTTCACCACCATCAGCAAAGCCATTTGGATATTTTTTAGGCCAGTAAAACTTGCCCGCCATGTCTTCAAACCGCTGCGTAACCTCATCTCGGTGGAGTTTCCCGGTGACGTAAAGGTGAACGTGGGGGGTGATGTTGCTTAATTCGCGAATTAAAGCTTCGCTGCACCAGCCTACTGAGTGGCGGCGGAAGTGTTTGGAAAGGAAGCCGATTTTTAAAGGACGCTGTTCTTTTGTTTGGTAATTTGCTAGGTTGCTTCTGTTAATGTCCTGGCGCTTAGGGACGGCTTTTTGGTAGTATTGTTTGGCAATGAGTCTGTAGAAACTGGCATTTTTTTCGCGGTTGTCTCGCAGGTGAGAAACTGCAAACAGGAAGATTTCGTAGAGAAGTTTTAGTTCGATTACGCTAAAGGTTTCGACCTTTTCGTAGCAGAGTTGTTCGATTTCTTCGAGTTTCTGAATTGCCTGTTGGCTAACACCTGATTGCAGGTAGGAAAAGACGTAGGCTGTAGCTGACATGATTGGGGCATTTTCGCCGCAGTTTTCGCAGTATTTGTCGGCTATGTTACGGGCTCCGGCGAGGTTGGTGGAATGGCTTAGCAAGTCGCACAATTGTTGGTAGGCTTCGCTAAATTTGGGGTTGCATTGGATCGCCTTTTCAAAATTGGCGATCGCCTCCAACGGCTTATCTTGTTTCTGAATGTGTCCCATCCGGCAGTAAACCTCTGCCCAATCCGGTTTTAATCCCAGAGCTTGCTGATAGCTGGCTAAAGCTTCTTCCAGCCGCCCCTGCATGGAAAAACAAGTGCCGAGGTTAGCGTGAACTTCCGGCCAGTCGGGCTTTATTTTCAGAGTGTTTTGATAATTAGTAATTGCTTCTTCGTACTTGTTTTGCTGTAAAAAAGAGTTGGCTATATTGAAGTGCAAAACTTCTAATTGCGGCTTTAAAGCTACAGCTTTCTGATAGTAAGCGATGGCGGCGTCGAGATTGCCTTGTTGCGATCGCGCGCTGCCGATGTTACCGTAGGCTTCTGCCCAATCTGGTTTAATGGCGATCGCTTTTTCGTAGCATTCGATGGCTTCGTCGCGCTTTCCTTGGCTGAAAAGTCGATTACCTAAGTTAAAGTGGAAGTCTGCACCGACTAGCTGGGGGTTGAGTTCGGATGTTCTTTTAAAACAGGCGATCGCTGCTTCGATGTTGCCGTGTTGGTGATATACTTTCCCTAAATTCCAGTGAGCTCCCGCTAAATCGGGACTCAGGGCGATGGCTTGCTGGTAATGGGCGATCGCTTCTTCCAAACGCCCCATTTTGAAATACATACTGCCGATATTGGCGCGCACTTCCGCAAAATTTGGCTGCAATACTAGGGCTTGAGAATACGATCGAATCGCAGCTTCAGTTTTGCCTCCTGCTTGCAAGGCATTGCCTAAAGTGACGTAAGCGTAGATGAAATCCGGTCGAATTTTTAGCGCTTGCTGACAAGCTGCGATCGCCTCTTTAATTTTACCTTGAACTAAAAAGTTTTCTGCGAGTTTATTGTACGGTTCTACTTCTTCAAAATTGGCAACTTGTCCGCTATCTGGAACATTGAGCGAGGTAACTTGTTCGGAAAGTTCAGCGGGGTTGGTAAACGGAGTATTTAAAGTCTGAGTGGTGGGCGCTGCCGGCAAATTGATACTCGAAGGCTGCAAGCCGTAGCCTTCATCTTTGTTGACAGATACTGGTTGCTGTTCGCCTGATTCTGTTTCTAATTCGATAAAGTTGCTGTCAGTAGTTTCCCGCTCTTTTTGTGCGAGCAAACTCGATAATTTCTCAGCAGCGCTGGCATCTCCCGGTTGCTGTTGCAGCACTTTTTGATAGCAAGTAATTGCTGCATCTAACTTTCCTTGCTGGTGCAAAACGCTGCCCAGCATCATATTTACCGAACACAATTGAGGATTAATTACCAGAGCTTTTTGGTAATAATTGGCCGCCTGTTCCAATTCCCCTAACTTGTAATACATACTGCCGAGATTCGCGCTAGCTTCGGCAAATTCTGGCTGAATTTCTAAAGCTTGTAAGTAAGCTTGAATTGCCATTCCCAGTTTGCCTTGACTCTGCAAAGCATTGCCTATTGTTAAGTAAGCAGGAGCAAAATTGGGTTTAAATTTAAGAGCGACATTACAAGAGGCGATCGCCTTTTCAAATTCTCCTTGCAAAACATAAACTTCCGCCAACTTTTTATGAACTTCGGCATCTCCTGGATTGAAATCTAAAGCTTTCTGATAATTCTCGATTGCGCCACCGAGCTCACCTCGCTCTTTCAGCCAATTTCCCTTTTGAAAATAATCTCTCACTGCCTCTAAACCTACTAAAGAATTCCCGATCATTTGCTCTGCCACTCTTACAGGTTTTACACTAATACTATTCAGCCATTCTACCCACTTTCGGGAACGCACAGACCAAGTACACCCTTGATTTATATATTCTACTTGCTGTCTTAAATTATTTTCAGCAGTGGCGTCGCCCGCACCCGTGCCCTCATTTAAAACTCCGACTACGGCCTCTAAAAACCGCCTTGTATATCCCTCCCAATCTGGGTTGCCCGCACGCTTCCAATTAGTTATCGATGCAAAATTTTCCACCCCTGACATTGAAACTAGACGGGCAAATCCAGCAGTTGTTTCCGGCAAAGCTGCCAATTCACTCGTCACAATCCGGCAACCGCAGGCCATCGCCTCCATCACGGCAATAGATGAGGTTTCCAAATAGGTATTCGGGTAAGCTAAAACCGCCACTGAACGCAGTTGCCGGACGAGTTCGGGTTGGGGTACAGAACCCACGTACTCGACGCCTTCTGTTTCCTGACACTGGCGGTAAAGTTGACCGAAAAAAAGCTGGTTATCATTGTCGTCTATTTGGTGTACTTTCATGCTTGAAAATACTTTTAATCGGGTTCCGGGGATAGCTTGACGAATTTCGGGAAAGACTTTTAACAAAATATCAAGTCCGCGAAATGGAGTGCTGGTGTAAGCTAGAATGGGCGGTCGAGATTTATGAGAGAGGATAGGAATATTATCGGGAAAAATGTTAGCAAAACAAGGTGCGATCGCATTTCTTAAAACACAACTGCGATGGGAGTCAATCCCAAAGCGCCGGTGAAATTGCTCGCGCTGCCAGTCGCTGACAAATACAAAGGCATCGCAAGCATTGATTTCTCGAACATTTTTAAAATTTTCGAGAAATACAAAGCCCGGTTCGTTATGAATCCACAAAATTAAGTGAGTTTGTTCCCCCAAAAGCGGCTTTACTTCCAGCGCTTTGCCGACTATATTGACTATAACTAAAAAATCGAGCGATCGCAGCAATTCCAAATTAGATTTGTCCCCCACCCTGCGCCTGCAATCAACGCCACGCGACATCCCCGACTCGGAAGTATTGTTGAGCAAAAATACCTCGTTTCCCTGTGCAGCCAACGCCTCAGCTAAGTAACAAATAGCCGACTGAGTGCCACCCAAAGGTTTGCAGTAAGGAGTTTCAATGTTGTAATCCCAAGTATAAGTATCGAGAAATCCGATTTTCATTCAATGGTATAATCTTAAAATTATTGAGGAGTACCGAACATGACCACAGAACAAGATCCCGTAAAATTGATGAAACAGCAAGTCGGCTTTGCTGCAGCCGATCGCGTAAAATCTGGTATGATTGTAGGACTCGGCACCGGGTCAACTACAGCTTATACTATTCAAGCATTGGGCGATCGCATAAAATCAGGTGAACTCAAAGATATCAAGGGAGTGCCGACATCTTTTCAATCAGAAGTGTTAGCCAAACAGTACGGAGTACCGCTGACAACACTAGATGAAATTGACAGAATTGATGTAGCTATTGACGGCGCTGATGAAGTAGATCCCCACCTCAACTTAATTAAAGGTGGCGGCGCAGCCCACACCCGCGAAAAAGTAGTCGATTACCTCGCCACTCAATTTATTGTAGTAGTTGACAGTTCCAAAATCGTAGATAAATTGGGTTCGACTTTTCGCGTGCCCATCGAAGTTATACCGATGGCATTAACACCAGTGATGCGCGCCATTGAAAAATTGGGTGGCAAACCCGAACTCCGCATGGGCGTGAAAAAAGCAGGCCCGGTAATTACCGATCAAGGTAATATGGTAATTGATGTCAAATTTGATGACATTGCCAACCCCGGAGAAATGGAAAAAAGCTTAAATAACATTCCCGGTGTGTTAGAAAATGGTTTGTTTGTAGACTGTACAGATTTGGTTTTAGTCGGCGAAATCCAAGACGGAAAACCAGTAGTCCGGGAGATTTCTAAATAGTCAAAACTGCCCACTGGTGGTCAAAAACTCTTTGTGGAACAGGCATCTTGCCTGTTCAGGAGAATGCTGCAATATGGGAGTTAAGCTGTTGGGCATCTAAATTGTATTTTTAGGGCGGGCGAGACGCCCAACCCCTACTCCCCACAAGACTTTTCTTAAATTTGACTATACAATTTAAATGCACTTGGTCTTACCTTGACTTTGATTGTCAAAATTCAGGGGTTTAAACTCCTGTATGACGGAGGAATATTTTTAGGGTGGTTTACAAATCTCCATCCTAAAAACCAGGCGATTCATCTGTCATCTGTCAACTGTCAACTGTCAACTGTCAACTGTCAACTGTCAACTGTCAACTGTTTATGATGCAATATCGCAGATTCGGTCGCACAGAATTATCCATGCCCGTCTTTTCCTGCGGTGGCATGAGATATCAGTACAAATGGCAAGACGTGCCAGCCAATGAAATTCCCCCAGACAATCAACAAAATCTAGAAGCGACGATTCGCTACTCGATTGAATGTGGCATCAATCACATAGAAACTGCTCGCGGTTACGGCACTTCTGAGATGCAACTGGGGTGGATTTTCCCGAATTTTCCCCGCGAAAAGTTGATAGTACAAACGAAAGTTAGTCCCAAACCAAACTCCCAAGAGTTTCGCGAAGAATTTGATAAATCCTTAGCTTATTTGCAACTGGAATACGTCGATTTACTGTCACTACATGGTATTAATACGTGGGAATTGTTAGAGGAGTCTATGCGTCCGGGTGGCTGCATGGATGTGGCGAGAAAGCTGCAAGCAGAAGGCAAAGTTAGGTTTATTGGTTTCTCGACTCACGGCCCGACGGATGTGATAGTCAAAACAATTGAAACCAATCAATTTGATTATCTTAACTTGCACTGGTACTACATCAATCAAAGTAATTGGCCTGCTATTGAAGCTGCTAAACGTCACGATATGGGCGTTTTTATTATCAGTCCTTCCGACAAAGGCGGTCAACTTTACAGCCCGCCGCAAAAATTGGTAGATTTGTGCTATCCGCTGAGTCCGATGGTGTTTAATGATTTGTTTTGTTTGTCGCATCCGCAAGTACATACTTTGAGTTTGGGCGCAGCCAAACCTGAAGATTTCAACGAGCATCTTAAAGCTGTAGAATTGTTAGATAGAGCCGATGAAATTTTGCCACCGATCTTAGAAAAATTAGAAAAAGCAGCAATTGATAAATTAGGAGAAGATTGGTTTAAGACTTGGCACGTCGGTTTACCAACTATCGAAAATACTCCCGGAGGTATTAATATTTATGTGATTCTGTGGCTGTGGAATTTGGCGCAGGCTTACGATACGATCGACTATTGCAAGATGCGCTACAACCTTTTAGGTAATGCGGGCCACTGGTTCCCCGGCCAAAAAGCCGATCGCCTCGATGAATTAGACTTGCGCCGCCCTCTCGCCCACAGTCCCCACGCTGCTAAAATTCCCGGTATTCTCCAAGCAGCCGATCGGCTTTTTGGAGGCGAAGCCATCCAGCGCTTGTCCCAAAAATAATCTAAAAAAAACCCGGTTTCGAGACAGAAACCGGATTAGTGAACCGGAGCACGTGAGTTAGTTACGCGCACACAATTAGCCTATACTTGAGAAACTCTCACAACCATCGCCCATCCGTCTCATCCATTCGGGCGATACAACTTTTTTTCTCAACTCGCTCCCATTTTGCTTTAATCTGAGATAAAACAGTTAATAATTCACTTAGGTACTTTTTATGACTCTCAAACGCCGAGATTTCTTGTATTTGGTGACTGCCACCGTCGGAGCCATTACCGCAGGTGCTTGCCAAGCGTCAGGAAATAATGTATCCCAAGCAAGTCCAATTGCAGAAAGTCCAAAAATAGCCCAAACTCCGGGGCCTTTTACACTGCCACCTCTGCCATACGAATACAATGCTTTAGAACCGCACATCGATGCGCGGACAATGCAATTTCACCACGACAAACACCACGCCGCTTACGTTAAAAACCTCAACGATGCTGTCAGTAAATACCCGCAACTCAAAAATATCACTGCGGAAAATATGCTGCGAGATTTGAGCAAAGTACCGGAAGATATTCGCACAACCGTGCGTAACAATGGCGGCGGACACCTAAATCACAGTATGTTTTGGGAAATCATGGGTCCCAACGGCGGCGGCGAACCGACAGGGGCAATTGCAACAGCAATCCAGCAAAATTTCGGCAGTGTTGACGATTTTAAAACAAAATTTAACGATGCCGGCGCCAAGCGTTTTGGCAGTGGTTGGGTGTGGCTAGTCCGCAATAAAGCTGGCAAACTTGAGATTACAACTACGGCAAATCAAGACACTCCTTTCATGGAGGGCAACTATCCAATTATGGGTAACGATGTTTGGGAACACGCTTATTATCTCAAATATCAAAACCTGCGCGCCGACTACTTAAAAGCTTGGTGGAATGTGGTTAATTGGGCGGAAATTAACAAGCGCTACGAAAAGGCGATCGGGTAGTTTTCGATTAGATGAAATACAGGACACGGCCGATGAAATACAGGACACGGCCGATGAAATACAGGACACGGCCGATGAAATACAGGACACGGCAGTGCCGTGTCCCTACTAGCGCACGGGACGATCGAACTGCGGTACAACTTTCCGCAAGTAAACGCAGTGCCGCGCCCCCTGACTCGTCGGCGTTGTGAATGCTTCGACTGACTCAACTGTGCCGCCCAAATGCTCGATCGCCCTTTGCAACTCAGTTTCTTCCTCCACCGTCCAATTCCCTCGGTAAAGTACAGCTAAACCGCCATTTTTCAGCAGAGGCAGCGCGCATTTAGCGCAGACAGGAGCGGCTCCCACTGCTCGAAGAACGGCTAAATCGTAAGCTTGTTTGTGCTGTGGCATTCTGGCAATTTCATCGGCTCTGCCCAACAAAGTTGCCGCATTTTCTATTCCTAAAGACGGCACAACTGTTTCCAAAAAAGTAATTTTTTTGCGCGTAGAATCGAGCAAAGTAACTGATAGTTGCGGCAGGGCGATCGCGATCGGCAGACCCGGAAAACCCCCACCTGTCCCGATATCGATCGCTTTCTGAACCGACTCGGCGGACAATTCGGGATTTTCCGCCGAATTGTGATTAGCTGGCAGCAGTCTGGCAATTCCCCGCAGAGAATCCCACAAATGTTTTTCCCAAAACTCCATCGGCTCAGTAATTCGAGTTAAATTCAAGGAGCGATTTCCCTCGACAATTAACTCGTAAAGCCGCTGAAATTGTTGTTGCTGCGACTCATTCGGCTGCCAATTCAGCGTTTTTTGCCACAACTCATTCATCTGGGGCAACACAGGCATTGTAATCTGATTCATCTTCTATTCCCACTCTTTCCTAAACTATGCAAATTCTATTTGCCCAAAAATGCTTCACAATGCGAGCGGCCCGCCCGCCCGCACGAACTAATGACTAATGACTAATGACTAATGACTAATGACTAATGACTAATGACTAATGACTAATGACTAATGACTAAT
>NZ_JAUBRC010000078.1:0-22961 GCF_036701635.1 Microcoleus sp. N9_B4
GGCCCAAGGAATCCTGTTTTTAGGAGATCCAGCCAACGGCGGAGTAGCCGTGACACCGGGTCAAGTTTTGACACCGGCACAAATAGGACAACTATTTTTCCAATCCACAGGTAGCTTTACCGGTGCCAATTTTACCTACAGCGCCACAGATAGCAACGGCGCTACCAGTTCCCTGGCTACCGCTACTCTCGGTTCCACAGGAGCAACTCCCACACCAAATCCCCTAAACTTACCGCCAGTAACCAACAATGCTAATTTTACGGTAGACCCCAATAGCAGCGCGCGGGTGCCGGGATTGGGAGGAAGTGACCCCGATGGGTCGATCGCCTCTTACACCATCAACACCCTGCCGCCAGCGGCCCAAGGCATCCTGTTTTTAGGAGATCCAGCCAACGGCGGAGTAGCCGTGACACCGGGTCAAGTTTTGACACCGGAACAAATAGGACAACTATTTTTCCAATCCACCGGCGACTTTACCGGTGCCAATTTCAGCTACAGCGCCACAGATAACAGTGGCGCTACCAGCCCCGCCACTGCTACAGTTGCCGCTCTCTCCCCGACTTCCAACCAACCGCCATCGGTTAACAATGTTAACTTCACGGTTCCGACTAACGGCATCGTGCAGGTGTTGGGATTGGGAGGAAGTGACCCCGATGGGTCGATCGTCTCTTACACCATCACCAGCGTCCCCCCAGCCAACCAAGGAGTCCTGTTCTTATCAGATTCAGTCAACGGCGACGTACCCGTGACAGCCGGTCAAGTTTTGACTCCGGCACAAATAGGACAACTATTTTTCGTAGCCACAGTTGACTTTAACGGAGCAACTTTCAGCTACACCGCCACCGACAACCTCGGCAAAGTCAGCCCCGCTAGCGCTAATGTTGCTGCTATCTTGAGGCCAGTTGGAACTGTTCCCCCACTCATACCTACACCCACACCAACGCCGGCATCGCCGATCGTCTCAAATCCGATCGCCGAAACAGATACCGACTGTCAATGTTCGCCCATTATTGAAAAACCGGGAATTAACTTTGCGCCTCCGCAGCAACCACCTGCAGTTGGATTTGTCGGGCCGATTTCACAATTTTCAGAGGGACAAACCACCAAAGGAACCGACGGCGATGACTTGATCGTAGACACCAAAGGCAACCAAAAAATCGTCGGTTTTGAAGGCAACGACCTGCTTTTAGGTGAAGACGGCGCGGACGAAATTTACGGCAACGAAGACAATGACACGATTTTTGGGGGCGTTGACACCGATATTGTTTACGGAGACGAGGGCAACGATATCGTATTTGCAGGCAAACAGAACGACTGGATTGCCGGCGACTTAGGCTCTGACACCCTGTTTGGAGATCGAGGTGCGGATACGATTCTCGGAGACACCGGGCAGAACAACTCCCAGAGTCCTGACGATGCTCGCGACTTGATTTTCGGAGGCGAGGCTGCAGACATCATTAACGGCAACGAGGGCGACGATACCATCCATACCGGCAAAGGTGACGATATTGCCCTTGGAGGTAAAGAAAATGACCTGATTTGGGGCGAACTCGGCTCCGATACCTTGTTTGGTGGCATCGGCTCTGACAGCTTGTTTGGGGGCATCCGCGACCAAAGGGCCAGCGACTCCCAGGGACGCGACTTGCTGTACGGAGGCTTCGGTGACGACTTCCTCAACGGCCAACAAGGCAACGATACGCTGGTTGCAGGCAAAGATAACGATCGCGCTTACGGAGGCAAAGGCAATGACATCATCTACGGTCAATTAGGCTCCGATACCCTCTACGGTGGCGAAGGAGCCGATACTCTGCTCGGTGACAGTGGCAGTTCCCAGTCCATCGGGGATATCGGGGAACAAGACTTGCTCTTTGGTGGCAGTGGCAACGATATCATCGGCGGCGGCCACGGTAATGATACGGTGCAAGCCGGTAAAGGCAATGATTGTGTTTGGGGTGGCAAAGATAATGACCTGATTTGGGGCGAGCTCGGCTCTGATACCCTTGTCGGCGACAGCGGCGACGACACTATGTACGGCGGTGCTCGAAGTCGAGCTAAAGATGTCAACGGCCAGGACTGGCTCTTTGGCGGTGATGGTGCTGATGTGCTCTTCGGCGATGAGGGTGACGATACCATCAGTGGCGGTGAAGACAACGACTTGATTTACGCCGGCAAAGCTAACGACCTCATACACGGAGATCAGGGCGACGACTTGATTTACGGCGGTGACGGCAGCGATGAGCTCTGCGGTGACGAGGGCAACGATACTATCTATGGCGATCGTGCTGATAACCGGGGTGTCTCGGTGGGCGCAAACGACCAGCAAGACTGCATCAACGGCGGTGACGGCGATGACTTGCTCTACGGCAACGAAGGCCAAGATACTATCAACGGAGATGCTGGCAGCGATACCTTGATTGGTGGTAAAGATAACGACCTGCTCAATGGGGGCGCTGGAGATGACTGGCTGTTTGGCGGCTTGGGCGAGGATACTTTAATTGGAGGTATGGGGAGCGATCAATTTGTGTTGAATGGTGAGGGCGGCACTGATACTGTGATTAACTTCGAGGTAGGCGTCGATAAGTTTGTTTTGAGCGACGGCGTGAGTTTCCAGCAGTTGCAATTTAGCGCCACTCCGAACGGTACGTTGCTGCGAGTAGCAGGAACCGATCGGGTTTTAGCGAATCTGGTTGGGGTTAACGGGGCGATCGGCTCCTCGGATTTCCTACCAAATCTCTCTGAACTCTAGAATTGGGGGCGAAAGTCTCCTGTTCCGGCGAACAAAACGCCACAGAAGTTCAGATCTGCTGTGGCGTTCCTCACAATACTCAATCCGGGTTAGAAACTTTGTAGCGCTAGACCCTTGACAGCGCTCTTACAGTTGCCTTTTGTTACTCTCTAAAATGCTAAAAATTAAATGTGTATTCAAGCCGGATTTGGTATAATATCAAATCTGTTAGCATCGAGCTTATTCATAAATCTCTTACTTTTGTCGGCGTGAATCAGCGTCAATCTATTGTCATCTGCGGTTCAGAAATTATCTTTTATTTACCGCAGATACAGGCAGATTAACACAGATTAATTCGATTGATTTCTGTTGCACCTTGCGTGATTATTGACTGGTTTTTCCGTCCGACGAGGCTACCGAATTTGATATAATATCATGTCCGGTCGATTACGCCTAATACGGTAGGGACGGGTTCACGAAAAATATCTGCCAATAATTGACAATCTCAAAAACCCACCCTTTTAATCGCTCGATCGGACTAATTTTATGGTGTTGTGCGATCGGGCTTAAGAGCCAACTAAAATTCATCACTAATTCCCCATTCCCATTTCATTGATTCACAATAGAAGGAAAGAAGAGATACACGGATAGCTATTTTTTCCTTTTTCTTGGCGAAGCCCCAATTCCCCATGATCAATTCAAATACTTAGCTTAGGATAGCGAAATCTGCTTGCGTAAAAACAGGCGGCGCGGCTGGCCGAACAGCCAACCAGTCCAATTCCAATCCACCTGTTGCAAGCGATAGCCGGCCTGATAGTACAACTGTCGCGCCGGGTGATTATTTTCCAGAACGTGGAGGTAAATCTCAGAAAATCCCCATTCTCTGGCTGTCTCCTCGCAGTGGCTGAGCAATTGTTGAGCAACGCCCTGTCGCCGGTAGTCCGGGTGAACGGCTAAATTCGACAAATACGGATAGTCAGAACTCGGTATTTGCCAAGGAAAGCGATAACGCAGAGCCATTTCTACTGTTCCTGCCATGCGCTGATCTCGGTGCGCTCTATAATTCTGCGTTGCCTCCTCGCGCGAGACTAGCTCAGCAACCAGACAAATGTAATGTTCTGCCTTAGAACGCAGTCGATTTTTTAAATCTTCGTAAATCCCCAAACGCAACACTGGATACACCCATTCTACAAACCCCTCGCGGGAGTGAAAGCTCATGGCTAAAATATCAGCTAGCTGCGTTAAGTCGTTGGGCGCAGCCACCCGGATCGAAAAACCAGAAAGTCCGGGAGTTTGTTGTTGGTGAGATGGTGAGGAAAAAAATGAAGGATTCACAATGCCAGGCCACTATATTAATTTTTTTACGCGGGTTTCTAAGCTACCATCTTAGAAAATTCACTGAATTTATACTTCTTATAACGTAACTTATAGGCAGAGTTTATTAGCCAGATTAAATTACATTTTTTTGTGCTTGACTTTAAGTAGTATTTGAGGTAAATAAAAATTTTTTAGCATTTAATACTCTAGTTATGAAAAAATCAAACTCATCCATAATACTAGATTTGTGGATAAGCTATTTGGCCTTTAAATTGAAGCTTGATCCCTGGCTTTTGGCCGGCATCACAAGAGTTTAAGTAAACAGTAGCTTACAAATTCAATGCGCGACAGCTTAGCGGGCAAGGTATTAAAAACAATCACAAAGGTTTTAACGTCAGGTTCCCGGAATCTTACCGCTCTCTGCTTACGGAAATACCCGATCGAATATAATTTATCCGTCAAGCGGTAGTTGAAAAACTCAACGACTGACCATACTAACACCGGGCACGATCGCGCGTCGGATGTTCACCGCCGCCCCCCGACCTGACACCCTAGCTTTCAGCAGTTGTGGGCAATCCATCGCCCGTCCCCGATCGAACCGGCCTTACCTGTTGAGCTAGGGGTACTTTCCCAACTTCCAATTTAAATTTGGATGCCTGGAAACAGTCTGCAGGGGTTTTCCCCGTCGGTTCGATACTCTGCTGCGCGCGATGAGACCTTCAAAACCTCGATCGAGCTGATTGACCCTGCCCAAAAACCGATACAACCCACCGACACTCGTCGGGGACAGATCAAAATTTTAGACCCTAGTTCAAGCTCCCCGATTCACCTGTGGAGTAAATCTAAAATCTAAAATCTAAAATCTAAAATCGACTGATCGGTTTCCACAGAGTACATCCCTAGCTAAGATTAACAGATGGATGCTCGATCTTGCAGTGTTTCGCCACAGTAATTGGCTTGGGCGTTGGTCTGCAGGACGCACAAAAAATGCCGACATCGGGGAAAAAAGTGCAAGTCTAACTAAAATGGTACAGCAATTGCGTCACTCCCACAGACACCTCTGTGGTCTGTCAGCCACCCCCGAATATCAGTCCGGGGCTCGGCGGATTGTGGTCGGTATCCTTGGCTGACTGTTAAAGTTGCTGTTACTTGTGGGAAAAAACACAGGCGAAGAGGTTGGTTGTCTATTGTATCTTGCTGCGGACAGCTTTCACATACCAAATACAACAGTCCCAAGAGCCAGGATCAAACATAGATTTGGCAAATTAACTCACAATCAGGACGGTTATTCCTATGTATTCTGAGATATCCAGACGGCAGTTAAAATTGCCAGATTTGTGTTGGCTCTCCTGCTGCATAAAGGTAAGGGGTGAAAGAAAATTATCGGGAGACGAGTTTATGTGAATATCATTAAATAATAAAATTGGGGTGCACGACAGATAACTGTGGCTCAGAAGAATTCCGACTTGAAAACCCAGACATCAAAAATCAAGGTTGATGCTTGCCTCGGCCTACTCACAACAACTTCATACGCACGAATTATTGTGATACCATTTTCCAAAAATAATGGCACTCTAGGCAAACTCCCAACCCTTATGTCATCAGTCATTCGCAATCGAAAATCGAAAATCGAAAATCGAAAATGGTATGACTTCAGCAATTTAAATCGGCGAATTCTTCCTTTAATCAGACTTATTAAATCGAACAGCCCCGGGGCACAGGAGAACGGTGCATGAATTCCCAAGAAAATCCTAAGCTAAAAATTCTGATCGTCGATGACGAACCGGATAACCTCGACTTGCTTTACCGCACCTTCCATCGAGACTACAAAGTGCTCAGAGCCGAATCTGGCCCCGCTGCTCTCGAAATTTTGGCAAAAGAGGGAGAAGTTGCGGTGATTATCTCCGACCAGCGAATGCCAAAAATGAGCGGTACGGAGTTTCTCAGCCTGACGGCGGCTCAGTACCCCGATGTGATCCGAATTATTTTAACTGGCTATACGGACGTTGAAGATTTAGTAGAAGCTATTAACGCTGGCAAAGTATTCAAATACGTTACCAAGCCTTGGGATGCTCAAGAGCTGATCAATCTTGTCAGTCAAGCTGTTGAGACTCACAATCTTCTGAAAACGCGCACCAATGAACTGCGCCGTGCTTTGAGCCAAGAATCGCTGCTTTATGCCGTTACCAATACTATCCGATCGGCTCCCAATTACCAGCAAATGCTGCAAAGAATTGTGGAAACTGTCGGGCAGATGTTTGAGGTGAGTTGCTGTCTGCTGCGGCCGTTCCAAGACGGCCGGGTGGCCGATGAGTGGTTCGTTTACCAGAAGGCAGAAACTAAAGGGTTGCGGGGCGATGAGGAAGCGACGCCCGGAGAGGCTTCTGCTGGCGAACTCTCCCCCGATTTGCTGCCGGATTTGGTTTGGGAAACTCTGGATGTGGAGGTGATTCAAGATGCCCAAACTGACGATCGAGTTTTAAACTGGGATAATCAGCAACGACAGCAGGCTTACGAAGCTGCAAATATTCGATCGAGCTTGATCGTACCGCTATTTTACAAAATCGAACTGATGGCAGTCTTGGCGCTGCACCAGTTTGATCAACCGCGCCAGTGGCAAGACCACGAGGTACAGTTGGTAATTACGGTGGCAGACCAAGCGGCTTTGGCGCTTTCTCAAGCCCGGGCTTACGAACAGGTGCGGGCGCTGGCCAAGCGCGAGGCCTTAGTCAATACTATTACTTCGGCAATTCGATCGAGTCTCGATCCCCAAAATATTTTTGCAGCCATTACTCAACAACTCGGCCAAGCTTTGCAAGTTGACGGCTGCGCCCTATCTCTGTGGACAGAAGATGATGAATACGTCCAATGCGTGGGGCTATACGACACACATATGGATACCGTGGCTGTAGAACAGGGTTTTATTGACAATCCAGAGGTAGTTGCGAACCCTCTGGGCTACGAGACGACTTCTGCCGATGCTGCTGAGAACGCTCGCGCCTGGGTTTTTGCCCATCCTTCTTTGCCACAGTCTTTGGTGCCGATTCGGGGCAATCCGGTGTTGCTGCAAGTTATGGTATCAAAAGAGCCGGTGGCGATCGAAGATCTCGACGAACACCCTGAGTTAAATGTTACAGAACTGCAAGTTCGATCGCCAGCCCGCGCCTTGTTAGTCGTTCCCTTACTCTCAGAAGGCAAAATCATCGGCAGCATTTCCCTGCGCCAAAATCGCGGCACCCGCCGCTGGAACCTCTCAGACATTGACCTGGCTCAAATAGTCGCAACTCAAGCTGCTCTGGCCGTGCAGCAGTCGCGCCTCTACCAGACTACCAGACAGCAGGCAGAACGGCTTCTGGAAGCCGATCGGCTCAAAACCGAATTTTTCCAAAATATCTCCCACGAGTTCCGCACGCCTCTAACTCTAACTATCGGCCCTCTGGAATCAGCTTGCAGGCGCCAAGAAGACTTGCCCTACGAACAAGCCGTAATCGCTTTGCGTAATTCCCGCCGCCTCCTGCGCTTGGTAAATCAACTGCTGGACTTGCAGCGGCTCGATGCCGGACGGATGCAGCCGAGTTTTCGCCCCTGCGATTTAGTCGGTTTCTGTTACTCTACCGCAGAGTCGTTCCGCGCCTACTGCGAGAAAAAAGGACTGCACTTAATTACCCAACTGCAAGAATGTCCTTTACTTTATTTGGACTTGGAAAGATTTGACAAAGTTATTTACAACCTGCTGTCAAATGCTGTCAAATTCACCCCAGAAGGCGGAACTATCACCCTGAAAGTTGAATCTGCCGGCGCTCACTGCTTGTTACAAGTAAAAGACACGGGTATCGGCATTCGCACCGAACAAATTCCCTATTTATTCGAGCGGTTTCACCAAGCCGAAGGTTCAGCTAGCCGTTCCTACGAAGGCAGCGGTTTAGGTTTGGCACTTGTCAAAGAATTAGTCGAACTCCACGGCGGTCAAATTTCAGTTGAGTCAGTTTACGGCGAAGGTACTACTTTTACCGTTTGGCTGCACTTCGGTTCGACTCACTTGCCCCCGGAACAGGTACTAGAAATACCTGCGGAGTTTCACTCATCCAAAGCTGCGGTGGAACTGGCAGATGTGGAGGCGGATTTGTCGGAAAATGAGGCAGAAAGTCATAACTTTGAGGCGCTTGAACCGATCAGATCAGAAACAGCAGTGGGAACGGTTTTGGTGGTTGACGACAATCCTGATTTGCGCTTTTATGTGTCGGCAATTCTGCGAGATTCGGGCTTTGCAGTTTTGCTCGCCCGCAACGGAGAAGAAGGATTTGCCGTGGCTAAAAAACGTCGCCCTAATTTAATTATAACGGATTTGATGATGCCTTTGATTTCGGGCTTGGATTTGATTAAGATGATTCGAGAAGATGAGGAATTGCAGGGAACTCCGGCAATTTTGCTGACTGCTAAAGCCGACGAAGATACTCGAATTGAAGGAGTAGAACGGGGTGCGGATGCTTATTTGTCCAAGCCTTTTAATGATCGAGAATTGTTGGCGGAAGTGCGGAATTTGATCGCCCTCAAACAAAACGAGCGCCGAGTGCAGCAGTTGAACAGTTATTTAACTGAGTCGGTGCTACGCCGATTTTTGCCGCCGGCGATGGTGAAGGCCGCAGCGGCTGGAGATTTGGCCTTGGATTTGCGCCCGGAACCGCGATTGATTACTATTTTGTTTAGCGATATTGTCGGTTTTACTCAAATGGCAAATACGCTGCGCTCGCGCCGGGTAGCTGAGCTGTTGAATGAATATTTGGCAGCAATGACTAAGGCTATTTTTGACAGCGGCGGTACGGTGGACAAGTTTGTTGGAGATGCGGTAATGGCTTTCTTTGGCGCGCCGGAGGAACTAACGCCTAATGAGCAAGTACGCCGTGCTGTGGCTGCTGCGGGGCAAATGCTGCGAGCTCTCAAGGAGCTTAACAAGGGCTGGTTGGAGCAGGGAATTGTTGGGGAAAATGGCGTGTCTCCGGTGCGGTTTCGCTGCGGAATTCACCAGGGTACTGCGGTGGTGGGGATGTTTGGCGGCCCTGATCGATCGGATTATACTGCGATCGGGCCGAGCGTGAATATTGCCGCCCGCTTGCAAGAGGTGACGGAACCAAACACGGTGCTAATTTCGGCGGCGGTGGCAGATTATGTTGAGGAAAATCGCATTGTTAAATATAAGCCTTTGAAACTAAAGGGAATTGATGAAACGGTATTGACTTTTTTACTAAATTGTGATTAGTCATTATAAGTATTATATGTTGATATCCCACGCACAATTTCGGGAACAACCTATTCCTAAATAAGTAGATGAGCGGCAAAATATGTATGTAGTCCAAAGCGATGGTCACTCCGTGAAAGAATCCTTAGAAGCGATATTTTATGAAAATAACAATCGCCCGGTTGATGATAGCTTGACTGTCGCACCTACTTACTTGCCGTAAACAATGTGTTAAATTTAACTTGAATCACGCTAGTTAATGTTTAGTTGCATAAACATAATTTTTCCCGCCTATCTACTTAAGCGCGCCGATATGCGATCCGGTTGTGGACTCATATCAAATCCGGCAGCATCGTTTTGGTAAAATCCAGTCAACAGTCAACAGTCAACAATCACGGAAGCTGCAACCGGACTCGATCTAATTCATCTGCGTTAATCTGTGTTTATCTGCCCTCATCTGCGGTTAAAAAAAGAAAATTGCTTAACCGCAGATGACAAAGGATTGACGCTGATTAACGCAGATAATAAGAGATTTATGAATAATTCCGAGCCTAACAGATTTGACATCAATTGTTTAATCTTTAATCTAAAATCTACAATTGACTCACCCAAGTTCAAGATTCCAAATGGCGGCTGGGGAGTCAACTCTAAAATCTAAAATCTAAAATCTAAAATCTAAACTAGACTGACATTCCTGGCTTCCATCTATCAAAAGAGGGAATTTTTTTAACCGTTGTCAGCGGATAACCTCTCTCTAGAGAACGGTTCCGCCGATCGCTCAAATCGAGTAAAAATAGAGTGTCATATCTTGCTTTGTATTCTATGAAACTGAATTATTTTACGAAACGGCTTTCGACTTTAGGGCGCTTGATGGCTACAACTGTGCTTTGCGTGTCAGCGATGGCCTTCGTGTGGTCTGGTGCGTTCTTCTCTAACACCGCAGCAATGGCCTCTCCTGCTGTAAACTTGATCGCAGCAGCAGATGCGGGCGATGCGGTTCAAGAAAAAGCCAGCAAAGATGCTGGACGAGCCAAGAACTTCATCCGAGATACAGAAGAGAAGGTTAAGGAAACTGCCAAGACAAATGCTGCTAAAGTCGATCGAGCATCGGAAGATGGTAGTGTCGTAGAGCGCAAAGCTAAGAAAGACGCCGCCACAATTGAGAAAAGAGCATCGGAAGATTCAGCTCGGACTCAGGAAGCAGTAGATAATACCAAGAATGCTGTAGAGCGCGCTGTTGACAGCATCAAGGGTGCTTTTGGTCAGTAGAAAATAAATAAGTAGGTAAGTGCAAAAGCCTTGTCTACTTAAGTAAGCGGGCATGAATCAACTGATGTGAGCGGGGCGGGTTTTGACCTGAAAGAAGTCGGATAGCCAGAGTTACTTGCACTCACCCGCCCACCATATCTTATGGTTTTGTGGCTCTTGTCTGCTTACTTGAAACTGCAAAATTGATGTAGCTTAAGCAAAATCTCTAGAGGGTTTGTAGAACCGACCCCACATCCTGCTTTAAAATTGCCGCAAAAAGCGCAAGTCGCTACCATAAACCCGGCGAATATCGTCGATTTCATAAAGTACCATTGCGAACCGCTCGACACCAAAACCGGCCGCAAACCCAGTATATTTTTCTGGGTCTAAACCGACTCCTTTAAGAACGTTAGGATCGACGGTTCCGCAGCCCAAAACTTCCAGCCATTTGCCGTTCCACTGCAAATCAACTTCGGCCGAAGGTTCGGTAAACGGAAAGTAACTCGTGCGGAAACGAATCGGCAAATCTTGCCCGAACATTTGCCGCAAAAATTCTTTAATTGTGCCTTTCAAGTCAGTAAATGTCAGACCTTCATCAATTGCTAAAAGCTCAATTTGGTGGAAAACTGCGGCGTGAGTAGCATCAACAGTATCGCGGCGGTAAACGCGGCCCGGAGAGACAATCCGAATCGGCGGTTTGTGCTGTTCCATGTAGCGAATTTGCACTGATGATGTCTGAGTCCGCAGTAAGTCGCCGCCTGGTAGGTAAAATGTATCTTGCATATCCCGCGCTGGGTGGTCTGGCGGGGTGTTGAGCGCCTCGAAGTTATAATAATCTGTTTCCATTTCCGGGCCGTTGGCGACGGTGTATCCGAGACCGACAAAGATATCGAGAGCGCGGTCTATGACGGCGTTTAAGGGGTGAACCCGGCCTTGGGGGCGAAAAATCCCCGGCATGGTGACATCGATGGTTTCTGAGGCTAATTTGGCTTGGATTTGGGCGGTTTGGAGGGCGGCGCGCTTGTCTTCTAAATCGGCTTGCAGGGCTTCTTTGACTGTATTGGCGATCGCACCTACTTTGGGTCGCTGGTCTGGCGACAGTTTGCCCATCATGCCTAAAATTTGAGAGAGTTGGCCTTTTTTGCCGAGGTAGCCGACGCGCAACTGTTCGAGTTGTTCGAGGGTATTGGCAGTGGCGATCGCACTTTTGGACTCTTGACCGAGGGTTTCTAGTTGAGTTTCAATGTCGCTTAGCTGGACAGTCATTTTGATTTTAGATTTTAGATTTTAGATTTTAGATTGATGGCAGTTTTGGGCCAAGTTGAGTTTAGCGCAATTTTGGCTCTACAGTCTTGTAGATTTTAGATTTTAGATTTTAGATTTTAGATTTTCGGCAGGTACGGATAATTTGTAATAGGTAATTCGATGTTAGAGCGATCGCCCTAGTTAAATCTAGTTTAGTATTGTTATAAGGCCTATAAAAATTTCAATGAAACTTTTAATTAGCAACGACGACGGCATCTTTGCACAAGGCATCCGCAGCCTCGCCAACGCTCTCGCCACCGCTGGCCACGACGTGAGCGTAGTTTGTCCCGACAGAGAGCGCTCCGCTACCGGCCACGGCCTTACCTTGCACCAACCCATCCGCGCCGAAATTGTCGAATCTATTTTTGATCCCGCAGTCCAAGCTTGGGCCTGTTCGGGCACTCCCGCCGACTGCGTGAAACTTGCTTTGTGGGCTTTACTTGACAAACCGCCGGATTTTGTTCTTTCCGGTATCAACCACGGGCCCAATTTAGGCACGGACATCATCTGTTCGGGCACGGTTTCTGCCGCAATGGAAGGAATTATGGAAGGCATTCCCAGCATTGCTTTCAGCCTCGCGAGCTATACTTCGCAGGAATTTGGGCCAGCGGTGGATTTCGCTGTTACCTTGCTGGCACAGTTGGAAAAACAGCCAATGCCCAGACCGGTGCTGTTGAATGTCAACATACCAGCAGTCACACAAGCAGAAATTACCGGAGTTGCGATCGCCCGTCAAGGCATTCGCCGCTATTTCGACATATTTCAAAAGCGCACCGATCCGCGCGGCAAAACTTATTATTGGCTGGCTGGGGAATTGTTAGAAGATGTAGAAGAAATCGCCGATTCGGCGGTGCCACATGATATTCCTACAGACGTACAAGCTATTCGCGACAACAGAATAACCGTAACTCCTTTGCAATATAATCTCACCTGTGCTCCAGACTTGCACTCGTTGCGGGATTGGCAATTTGAAGGTTTTCCCAAGCAGTGAGCTCCGATCGACCCGATCGGAGCGGTAAACTAGGAATTAAGGAAAAGTGCCTCTCAAGGTCTATACCTTTGGCGTTAACACAGGCTCCCAATTACTTGTTAGTTTTTTTTACTCAAGAAAAACAGTTATGAACGCTCCCACCTATAACACTCATTCTGTCACTTGCCCGATCTGCAACCGTTCCAGCGTCGTAGGCCCAGTCGGGATGGTCAGTGGACTATTCACTTGTCCCCACTGTCATTCTCATATGGTAATTAGCTGGAGCGGTCATTTTGTGCGCGATCCTTTTAGTCTCAAACAACTGACGGTGGGAAAGATGCTCAGGCGCGAGAGCAGACCGTTAGCTCGCCTTCAGCGGGACTTTGGGCTGGGCAAGCCTTTTCCGCTGATTGCAATTTTGGGCAGTGTGGTCTTTTTCGGGTGTGTGCTAGCCGCTACGGAACAATCGCTACCCCGACAGAATTCACTGCAAGGATTTTTAGAGTGGGTGAGCGGAACTGGTAATTCCCAAGATATCTCACGTTAACATTTCTTAAAAGAAATTGTGACAGATACTGCGTGCAAATATCTATTCCTTTAGGTAGAAATCACACTATTTTAGCAATTGCATCCATCTTGAGCTACGGGTAAGCACTTAAATGCCGTGCCCTTCATCCTGTGTCCAAAAACGTCAAAACCCCTGTCTAAAAACGAAAGCCCCGCAGACTTAAGTCTAAGAGCCGTGTTTCAGGTTAAGTTGACACGTAGAGCACTTTTCACGTAAGTAGCTACGAGCTGTAGGGACACGGAACTGACCTGTCCTAGCCCTTGTAGGGACACGGCGCCGTGCCCATAGGTGTCAACTTAACGTGCAACCGATAGTCCGACAGGGGTTGAAACAATAGCCTCAAAGCTAAAGTCGTCTGAAGACGACTAATGAGTTTTTCAGTCCTCTTGGAGAAGACTTTAGCTATATGCCCCGTGGAATTCATTCCCTGGGGAAGAGTGCCGGGTGAGCGGGAGGACTGGCGGACTAAAAGCTTAAGTTGACACACCTCGGGCACGGCGCCGTGTCCCTACGGCGCTCGCCGTAGGGGTGTACTCAATTGAGAAACTCAGCAATTTTTTTAACTGCTGCTTCCAAAATTGCTGGCGACTCGACTAAGGCAAATCGCACGTAGCCTTCTCCTGATTTCCCGAAACCGGCACCGGGGGAAGCTGCGACTCCTGTACTCTGTACTAGCTGAGTGCAAAATTTCACGGAATCTTGGGCCCAAGGTTCCGGCAGTTTCGCCCAGACGTACATGGTGGCGGGGGGTACGGGCACTTGCCAGCCGATGCCCTGTAGCGCGTTTACAAAGGCATCTCGCCGTTTTCTGAAGGTTTCTACGCTGGTTCTGACGGTATCTTGAGGGCCTGTTAAAGCTGCGATCGCTCCGTTTAAAATCCCTCGGTATTGGTTGAAGTCCACTGCGGCTTTTACCTGTCGCAGCGCTGCAATTAGTTCGGAATTGCCGATCGCATATCCGACTCGAAAACCTCCCATACTGTAGGATTTGGATAATGTAAAAAACTCGATCGCCACACTCTTATCTCGATCCGCCTGAAAGATTGACGGCGCCATCAATTTTCGATATTCTTCCTCGTTACCAGAGGGCGGGCACGGGGGCACAGCCCCTACGGAATCGTCAAACACTAAATCCACATAAGGGAAATCGTGAACTAAAACAAGTTGATGTTCTCGACAAAAAGCTACGGCTTTCTCAAAAAAAGCAACCGGGGCGATCGCAGTTGTAGGATTGTGAGGATAGCTCAAAACCATCATCTTCGACTCAGCCAGCACTGCTGTCGGAATATCTTCAAATATCGGCAAAAACGCATTTTCTGCTAATATCGGCATCGGATAAATTTGACCGCCTGCCAAATGCACACCGCCCGCGTGGGAAGGATAGCCCGGATCGAGCAGCAAAGCAAAATCTCCAGGGTTGAGTACAGCTAAAGGCAGATGCGCCGTGCCTTCTTGGGAACCAATTAACGGCAGCACTTCTGTTTCTGGATTGACTGCAATTCCAAATTTTTGCTCGTACCAAATAGCTGCTGCTTCCCGAAAATCTCTTGTGCCGTTAAACAGCAAATAGCCGTGGGTGCTGGTGTCGGACAGAGAATGTGCGATCGCATCTGTAATGTGAGCAGCCGCCGGCAAATCCGAAGAACCCAGAGACAAGTCAATCACATTTTGTCCCGCTGCTCTAGCTTGAGCTTTTGCCCGATCCATATCGGCAAATACATTAAATTGCAGTGGATCTAAACGTTTAGCAAATTGCATATTTTCTGTATCTTTGGGGAATTCTAAGGAATATTTTTATATTAGCTAAATTATTATTTATATTGCATTTTTATGGCGTTTGTGATTTTTTTTGACTAACCGCAGAGAGCGCAGAGAGCGCAGAGTCAGAGAGGAATATCGAGGATAAAAGAGAGATGTTAAAAAAATATTCGCGATGGCTATAATTCTAAGTTGGGAGTTGGAAACTCCCGAATCATTTCCAAACTTTATAAGTGAGCGTCCAGCAAACCGACCAAAGTTTGTTTAGTAATAGCTCCCTCGTGAGAAAGCACTACTTCGGCATTTTTAAACAGCCGGAGAGCTGGGACTCCTTCTACTTTATACTGCTTGACAGTAGTAGGATTGGGGTCAATTTCCATTTTAACCACTTTCAGACGATCGCTGTAGTTGGCCGCCACCCAGTCTACCGAAGGCGCGATCAGTTTGCAAGGCCCGCACCAACTAGCCCAAAAATAGGCAAGCACTGGTTGCTCTGCTTTCAGGACTTCTGTTTCAAATTTTTCGTCGTTAATGACAATTACACTGTTGCTCATGGTTCTGGGATTATTTTTTCTATTTATTTCTAAAGCACCGGCGGGCGTGAAACTTGCACCAACTTAGAAGACAGGCCCAAAAAACTGTTACTAATTTTAAAACATTCTGCGAATTATTGAGTAGAAACTAAGGACTCGGGACTGATGGCTAATTCTGTTTGGCGTTTAATTCCGCAGCTACAAGCGTCTGGGAGGTTGCAGATGGCGATCGACCAATGGCTACTGGAACAGCATCTAGCGGGCAAACATCCGCCAACTCTGCGATTTTACACTTGGCAACCGGCGGCGATTTCCTTGGGCTACCACCAGCGACGATGGCCGGAGTTTTGGCAGCAGTTGTCTTGGCAGGGAATGCCTGTGGAGTTGGTGAGGAGGCCCAGCGGCGGGCGCGCCGTGTTGCACCAAGGGGATTTAACTTATGCAGTTGTGGCGTCAGGATTTGGAAGCAGCCGTATGAAAGCTTATCAGACTATTTGCGAGTTTTTGATTGAGGGTTGGAGGGCGATGGGTTTGGATTTGCACTATGGGGAAGCTGGAAGGGGCTATATTCACAATCCGAATTGTTTTGGTACTGCTACGGGTGCGGATTTAGTTACCGCTGATGGTTGCAAGTTAATTGGTAGCGCGCAATTGCGACGGGGTGATGCTATTTTGCAGCACGGTTCGATGCGTTTGCAGCCGGATGTTTGTTTGTTTTCTCAAGTGTTTGGGGAGCAATTAATTCCTGTGCAATTACCTCTATCTGAAGGGGGAGATGATTTGATTGCCACTGTAATTGATGTTTTGAGTGCGGCGGCTTGTCGCTGTTTTGAGATTGATTTGGAGGTGCAGCCACTTTCAGAAGAGGAATGGCAGGATATTTGGGAATTAACAAGTAATCAACTGTTTCACATTTTTTAACCTGCATATTTGGGGGCGGGGTTTCCTGCCAGCATTTAGCAACAGCCAAGATGGTTGTTCCACATATTTCTGGGATAACTATTGTGGGTATACCGCCTTTTGGGAACAGCCAAGATGACCGTTCCACAAGAAAAATTATTTGTTGTAGAATAGCCATCTTGGCTGTTACTGATACAAGTTAAAAACTTGTACAGTTATTTTTATTAAAAGTTTTCTGGCCCGTTGCTCTAACGCCACCAAAAAAGTTAAATTTAAATGCAGTACAGCTTAGGGCTGTGGCTGAGTTTGAACGATCGGCTCTTTGGCAATTTCGCCCAATTTCACAGAATCCAGCAAGCTTTCCCAATCAGCCTTGAACGTTGTATCATTAGGCTGATCGCGGCGAGCGGCAGCTAGGGTGCTGAGGGCATCTTGCCAAATCCCATTTTCAGCATAAATAACGGTTTTCTGGCGCGGATCAGCCTGATCTAATTGACGGCGGATATCTTCACTGAGTTCAACTCGCCGTACCGTACCGATTTCGATCTGATCTGCCGATCGGTCTTGAGAGTTGCAAATCACTGTAAAATTCCAACGGTAACTTTTGCCTAATTCCAAGGGCGGCACATTTTTGTTAGCGGGGATACTAACGCCGATCACCCCTGATAAATTGGTAATTGTGAGATCCTGTTTATAAATCTCCTTGCCGCTTTGATCTTTGAGGATAAATTCGGCTGATTCCGCCTCTGTTTTAGGCAAGTAGAAAAAGAATGTTGGATAGTCGGAAACAGTCCGTCCCATCTTATTTGTAGGCACTAAGGCTGTGAGACCTAGCTGACTAATGCTCCCGCAGCCACCGCGCACAGGGCGTCCCGGTTGAGTGGGGGGCCCACTATCTTCAACTATACCTTCAGTAGGCGGAATGAAGCGCGGCCCTCCCGGTATAGAGTTGGGTGGGCGGTCAGGTGTGTTTATGCTGGGCTGTCCCACAACTGCCAATTGAGAAATGTTAAGTGTGGCTATCAATACTATTGAGCCAACTGATGTCAGATTGATGAGAAACTTAGTAATTGTTTTCACATTAACTCCATGAATTTGTAGGGAGAGATTCTCTCTTTTTATTTCTTTTTCCTTCCCAAAATCCGGTAGACATTAACTTTTTGTTCCCTACCTCTTAACGGTAAAGCTCCCCAAGATTCTACCTCAAATTTGTCCGCCAGATGCAGAAAGGTTTCTTCTGCAATCAATATCCGGCAAGTGTCCTCTTGCCGCTCCTTTTCGCAGCTTTCCAGGCGAGAGGCAATATTTACGCTGTCGCCGATCACTCCATATTCTAAACGGGTTGTGCCTCCCAGACTACCCACCATAACAGGCCCTGTAAAGATGCCTACTCGCATTTTTACGGTCGGTAAACCGCGGGTGAGCCAATTTTGATTCATTTCTGGCAAGCGGGAACTGATGGCTAAAGCGGAAGATACGGCAAGGCGAGCATCTTCTGCAATTTCTTCTGCAGTGGTGCGGGGAATAGGTACGCCAAATACTGCCAACATTCCATCTCCGGTAAATTTATTAATCACGCCTTGATGTGCTTGGACTTCTTGCGCCATTGCTGATAAATACTCATTTAACCAACTCATTACCACTTCTGGCGGTAGTTTTTCGGAGATTGTACTAAAACCCTGCACGTCGGTGAGGACGATGGTAGCAGTAAGTTTTTGACCGGGCAATAACCCTGATTCGAGCAGATGGACGCGTTCTTTCCACAGGGCATTTGCGATCGCCGGTGATGTTTGTTGTCCTAATAATTTCATCACAATCCCTTGCTGTTGCCTCGACTGCTCGTATTTATAAGTAACTGCGACTCCTGCGGTGATTAAAAGTGCCATAGCAGGGGAAATTAGAGGTATCCACCCCTGTTGTATGAAGAGGAAAAAGGTAAATCCGAATAACGAGCCGCAAGCTACGATCGCGATCGCGATCAAATTCAGGGATTTTTCTAGCCGCCAAGCTAAACAGCCGCCCACTGCACTCCACACAGCGATCCAGAGAATTTCTTGCCATTCGTCCCAATACCAAAATAGCCCTTGGCCGTCTAAAACTGCACTGAGAATTTGGCTGGTGGCAGTTGCGTGAATTAATACCCCAGGCGTCGGGATATTACCTTTTTTAGTAGCGCTGTAAGGGGTAGAAAAAATATCTTTTACTGTTGGGGCTGTAACACCGATTAAGACTATTTTACCTTTTACCAATTTGGGGTCAACTTTGCCCTCCAAAACTTGAGTTAGTGTCACGGTTTCTGCTATCTTTTTAGCAGAGCGGTAATTGAGCAATATTTGATAGCCTTGGGCAGGAATGTTCTGATAACCTCCTGAGTTTGATCGCAACTTATAAAATACTGTTTTATCTACCAGGAATTCATTGTTTTCTGTAGCTTGAGATTCTATTTTTTGGCTCTCAAAATATGCAAAAGCTAGCCGGGTGGAAAATGAATAAAACGTGTTTTTACCATCGCCAATAGAAATCACATTGCGACGCACTATACCATCTGGATCGAGATACAAATCGTTAAATCCTACCCGCTGGTCGGGTATGTTGGGAGGTGGCTGGACTCGATCGTACTTTGAGGAGCCGATGAAGGTAATGGGAAATACTTTGGGGTTTTTCAGTTGAGTTGCTAATTCTGCACTCCCCGGTTTGTAGGGAATATCACGGATTATATCGAGACCAATAGCTGTGGGTTCCAAACGCGCTATTTCGGCGATCGCTTTTGCTAAAACGCGATCGGAAATTGGCCATCTGTTTAAAGCACTAATGTCCCGATCGGTGACTTCAACTATCAATAACCGGGGGTCAGCGCCCGGATCGGGCCGCAACTGCACCATGAGGTCGTAAGCATTTAATTCTAGTGGCTGCAACCCGCCTAAATGCCTCACTCCTAATAGAGTTCCGGTCACGACAATCCAGATAATAGCAAGAGGCTGCAAGTCAGGGAAGGGGAAGAAATAAGTTAAGTTTTTTCCACGTCCATCTGCCAATTTCTGATAAATTCTCTTAAAGAATTTGGGCATAAAATTTTTTGTTTTAACCCTTATTGACAAAGTTTGCTAAATCTTAACTGATCGCTGATGCCCCTTACTGATGCCCAATTTTTAATTATCCTGTGCGGTTTTGGCGATCGCACTTAACTGCAATCCCTGCGGATAGCTGTTTTCTTCTTTGCTGCGCTTGATGTCGGCCATTGAAATCTGGGGTTTGAGGTATGTTGCCAAAACTTTAACCACGTCACCCCGATCGATCGTCCCCGCTACTGAACCAATCGGCGAGAGGACGATGATTCGGGGGAGTTGACGGGCTTCCATGCTGTTAATTACTTCGGCGAGGGATGCTTTTTCGGAGACTGTGGGGGTTTTTCCCAGGGGTTTCAAAATGTTGTGCAAAGTCTGAACTTGCCATTGACTGCGTTCTGTGAAGCGAATATCGTCGATCGACACTAAGCCCAAATCCCGGCCGTTGGTCGCAGCAATGTAAAATGGAAACGGATTGACTTCTAACAAATATCGATCGGCAAATTCTCGCAGAGTCAAATCTGCATCTACAACTCGAAACTCGCGACTCATCGCATCGCTGGCTTTAATTTTGAGCAGGGCTTCTTGCAGCGAAGTAACTTGACTATAAGCAGTGGCATTGCGAATGCCAAACCAGCCAATCAGCGCAATCCACAAGCCGCCGTACTCGCGCGCTAAAAAGCATAAACTCAGACCCCAAGCAACAGCCAGCCAACCTAAAACTTGTCCTGTTTTTGCCGCCCAGCGAACGCCTGCAAATCGAGAGCCGGTGATTTTCCAAATTGCTGATTTTAAAACTTGTCCTCCATCCAAAGGCAGACCGGGAATTAAGTTAAATAATCCCAAAACGAGATTGATTAGTGCTACCCTTTCGGTGACAATTGCTAGCAAACTTTTTGGGGGAAGAACTTGAGAACCCAAACCGAGGATTAAAAACAGCGCAAAGCTGACGAGAGGGCCGGCAATGGCTACTTGAAAAGCTTGACCGGGAGTTTTTGATTCCGAGTCGATCGAAGCTACTCCGCCAAATAAGAATAAGGTAATAGAATTAACTTTAATGCCTTGCGATATCGCCGCTAAGCTGTGTCCGAGTTCGTGCAAGAGCACGGAAGCAAACAGTAGCAGAGCTATTGCTAACCCCGCACTCCAGGAGAGCGCAGGCCCCCACAGGCGGTAACTGCTGGCGTATTCGCGGGTTGCTAAGGCTAAAATTATAAACCACGAATAATCTATAACTAGGGGGATGCCAAATAAAGAGCCGATTCGCCAACCTGTCTGCATGAAGTTTCCTGGGAAAGGAGAGCAAGAAAGAGTTTCTATTATATCTTTTCTCACCCCTTGCCTTTGCCTTTCCCCTGATTTTTACAGAACTCCGGCGTTACCCAAGCCCAAGATTACTCCGGCTCCGAGCAAGTGGCCGAAGCTGGCTGTTGCCAGCAATTCTGGTACGCCGAAGCCTTTGAACATTCCAGGGAGTGCAACGGGTAAAGCTGGGCCCTTGCCTCGGTTTTGCTTGGAGATGCCGTAGTAGCCGATCGTGATCGCCAGCAAATTGCATAAAATCATTGTCAGTCCTACCATGGGCGACCACTCCGGTGTTGAGGGAGCGGTAGATTGTACGGCTAACAGCAAAGATGAGTTGAGCACTTTCTTATCTCCTGATTTCACAGATATATTGAGTTCCAAGATTATAAAAAGCGTTTTGCATTAAACTAAGATTTGTTTTAATAGTTAACAATTCGTTTATATTTTGATACAAATTCGGAAGGGAGGAGTCGGAGTGCGGGTTAAAATTTGCGGAATCACTAAATTAGACCAAGGAATTGCGATCGCCCGCTTGGGAGCCCAGGCTTTGGGGTTTATCTGCGTGCCCGCTTCCCCCCGCTATGTCACCCCAGAAACAATTCGCCTGATTGTCGAGCAGTTGCCGGAAAATGTCGATCGCATCGGCGTTTTTGCAAACACCACAATAGAAAATATCTGTCAAGTAGCGGCAGAGTCAAATTTAAGCGGGGTGCAGTTGCATGGAGATGAAACTGCGGAATATTGCGATCGACTGCGGGACTTTTTGCCGGGAATTGAAATTATCAAAGCCCTGAGAGTTAAGACTCCTGAAACTTTAGCCACCGCTGCTATTTATGCTGTTCGTGTCGATACTTTACTGCTGGATGCTTACCATCCAGAGCAATTGGGCGGTACTGGTAAAACGATCGACTGGATGATGTTATCAGAGTTTAGACCGCAGTGTCCTTGGCTGCTGGCGGGCGGTTTAACACCCGATAATATTTTAAATGCAATTGATAGTGCGATCGGCAATAACTTCAGCGGTGTTGACCTGTCTAGCGGCGTAGAAATAGCGCCGGGAGATAAAGATTTGACCAAAGTTGCTCAGTTGTTTGCTAATTTAACTACCAGCCGGGAAGTCCCTCGGTATATTTAGAGGGGATTAATCTGAGCGCTGCGCGAAGTACCCCGAATAAATTACTCCTTGGGATGAAAGGCTCGTCTGGTGTAGGTACGGAAACCGACAATTAGACATTGCGAGTACCTTTAACTTTGATGTACTTCCTAGATATTAAAACAAAAGAAATGGTATATTAAGGTAGGTCGAAAAAAGAAGCTAAAAATGCAACTCACTTACAAATACCGCCTCAAACCAACCAAGCCCCAACTAGCAACTATTGTGGCTCATTTAGAACTCTGCCGTCGGCAGTACAACTACCGACTCGGCGAAAGATTTAGGTGGTGGGAAACCACGAGAACACCTATCCACGCCTGCCCATTGATTGTTTCGATAGTCTCTGTTGAGGAGATTTATCGAAATATTCCCTTGACTAGAGTGCAAACTAGGGATGGCAGAAAAAAGGATGAGTCAGGCAATCCTCTAACCAGGAAAGGTGATGTTTTCTCAAACATTGAAGGCGGATATGTACAGTGGCAGACGATACAATTAGCTGACCTGAAAAACACTAAAAAATTATTGCCTGATTATAAAGTGTTAGATTCCCAGGTTTTGCAAGATGTCGTCAACCGAGTTGAAACTTCCTTTTCAAACTTCACCACGCCCGACAAAAACGGCAATCGTAGAGGCAAGCCAAGATTCAAAGGGCTTCACTACTACAAATCCTTCACTTACCCTCAATTAGACAACTTAGATATTGTCAAAGATGAACAAAACAGGATTTGTATTAGCCTCACAAAAATAGGTCAAGTGCCTATGGTCTTTCACCGTCCCATACCAAAAGGATTCAAAGTTAAGACGGGTAGTGCGATTCGTTTAGCCTATAGTAAGCTGAAAAGCTTTACAGGACGGTTAACCCAGTTGATAAAACTGGT
>NZ_JAUBRC010000079.1:0-21851 GCF_036701635.1 Microcoleus sp. N9_B4
TTTCCCCGACGTGCTCAGAGCTATCCAAACAGCACGACCAAACTTCGCAGTTATTGAAAACGTCGGAGGATTGCTCAATTGCCCCTATTCCCCCGGCGACAAACCAGGAAGTTACTTCAGCTACATCCTTGACACCTTATCCTCGATCGGGTTCGATGCAGAATGGCAAACTATCAGCAGCGACCATTTTGCCAGCCCCTGGCGTAGAGAAAGACTCATTATTGTTGCGATCTCCCGGAGGCTTGAGTTCGGGGGAGAACAGCCGACCCCCTGGCAAGAGCAGACTGGAGACTCAATTGAATCAATTGGGATTGATACAAGATGGGGAGGTAGTAGCCCCGGAATTCCTAGAGTTTGGCTACCATCTGCCGATTGGGTTTACGAATCCGAAGGAGAATCGGACAGCCCTAGAATTGTCGCAAGTCCAGGCGCAGCAATTGCCGAACTCGATCGACCCCAAATTGGAGTTGCTTCCCGCGACGGAGACAACCGCGATCGAAGGGAAGCCCTCGGAAATGCCCTTGACTGGCGAGTCGCAGCAGTTGGGCTTAAGCGAGTCGAGTACCTTGCCGAATTTGTCGCCGGAATTGATTGAAAGCTGGACTGATTGGGAAAAGTCAAACTTTCTGTGGCTATTTGAATTTGACTTTTGTATGCACAAGGGGGAACTCAAAAAAATTGAGAAATTTTTACCAGGAACAAAAACGATCAGATTAGAGGGAATGAAAATAGGCTCAACCTATTTACAGATGTGGGAGGTTGAGCCTCCGCGTTTTACTGACAAAAGTACCTTGATTGAATTGCCGCCAAACATCGGAGCACTGGAGAAAGCTGAACTCATCTCAATGGCGCAAGAGCAGCATCAGCTCATCTGTCTCATCGAGCGCAAAGAGTTTGAGCTTGCCCTAGAAAAACTGCACCGCGTCCGTTTAACTGGTGTTTATCTTCAGGAGTTTAAGAAAAAATGCCAGTATGGAGAGTTTGAGAATCAGTTGGAGCAAGCTGGCATCTCAGTTCGATCGGCTCAGAACTACATGGCAATTGCCAAAAACTGGGAAATCGTAGAGGCAAAAACGAAACTGGTTTCGCTTCTTGCAGAGGAAAATGAAAATCAGCCGACGCTCAGCTTAAGGTGGGCACTCGAAGCTGTACGGGATGAGAAAAAGCAGCTCAAATCGGCGGCACCGCCCAAAGATCCCGATAGTTGGAGGACTCCCAACACTAAGGATCAGCCAGTAGTTGCATTAGTACAGCAGGCTTTGGGAGGGAAAATTTGGCTAGACCCGTGCTCAGGTTCAGTTACCAATCATCTCCCCTGCGCTGTGCGCTACTACAAAGATGATAACGGTTTAGCTGAGCATCAAACTTGGAGCAAAACAGTATTCATTAATCCCCCATTCTCTGACCCGTTCCCCTGGGTTGAGCGCTGTTGCTTTGAGTTTGCCCGTGGCAATGTTAGTGCTGCAATTATGCTGTTGAAAGTTGGAACTGTATCGAATGTTGGCACCGGTGAACTGATTAATAAATATGCCTCTGCTATCTGCCATTGGAGGGGGCGAATTAACTTTCTCAATGATGAGGGCAACGCAGTTAAAGGCAGCGACTTCGATTGTGTTTTTGTCTATTTCGGAGCGCGTCTCGATTTGTTCCGAACTGCATTTGGCCAGCGCGGGACGATCGCAACCATTGACAATCACTACTCATTAGTGAATAAGAAATTCTTAGAAGCTGAACCGCTGCTAGAACCGCAGACTTTGAAGTCTGAGCAGAAACAGCTTGCGGCCGCTGTGGGACTGAGCAATGGGCGATCGGTTTTACCTGACCGTAGAGACTTCGATCGAGAGTTAGCTGAGAGGTATGATCCACACACAGTCGTAGATGTTTTCTCCTCCCCAATGCCAACAACACCAGCAACGCCAATATCTGAAAACCTTGTGCAGCCTGAGACACCGCTGGCAGAGCAACAATTCAACAAAGCCAAAGAGAATTGTTTGAACGATTACATCACTGCAATTAACAGTAACCTTTCAGAATTTAACAATGACCAGATTGCATTTTTAGCCAAGATTATCAATGAGGAATCGGCTAAGCGGATAGACTTTTAATTGCAATGGGAAGCCTTCTTCCCTCTTCCTTCTTCTTTCTTCCTTCTAAATTATGAAAGTAACAGGAATCATAAAAAAGCACAGCGGGTTTTGCTACATTCGGTGCAACGAGGGACAGTTTCCAATTAGTCTAGATACTCTTTCTGCACAGATGGTAATAATAGCGGTTAACTTAACAGCAACCGCAACAGTTGATTTTAATCGCCCTTGCCCTTTGGAAGAATTTGATTTTTGGTTAAAAGACGATTTAGAAATTGTGCATTCATTATTAGAATAAAGTGATAAGATTAAATAGTTGCCGTCGTCCCATGCAATTTGCATTAGGTGTGGAGAGACAGAGGGATTATGGAAATCTCCCGCAGTGCAGCGTCTAAACAGTTTCTGGTCAACTGGAACGCACAGAAAACCAAGCTTGAAGCAGCAGACTAACCCCCTGCTGCTTTTTGCATGAAAAATCGTGTAAAATATTCAATCCTAAATTTTAAAACTATGCAAGACCAAATCGGTAATTTTCGTCATGTCAACGAAGTTGCTTATTATCCTTCATGGAAAAAAGGTGAGGTGAAACGGCAACAAATCTTAAAATTACTTGAAGAAAATCCGCAGCTTTCGATCGAGGCGATAGCCAAAGCAGTAGCACTGTCACCAACGCAAGTTAGACGGCATCGAGCCAATTTAATCTCTAGTCTCATGTGGAAAGTTTGCGGTGTTTCGATCGTACTCGCGGCAACTTTCACCGCTGGGGTCTACTACGCCGATTCTTCAGTAGTAGAAGATGCGATCGCGGAGTTTTTCAATGTGGCGATCGAAAAGGCGGAAAATGCGCTTTGGGCGATCGAGCAGAAAACTCTGTGAGGTGGTATTGAGGTACGACATGACCTAACACACACAACCTAAGAATCAATCCGAGAATTTACTGATTTTGGTTGTGCAGAATTCTTCCTCACAAATATCTCAACGAGGCGAAGCATAATTCGGCTCATTTTTGTGCGCTTATCAATCGACAATTTTGCGAATGAGCGATGCAATTCTACAGGTAAATCAATTGTGAGCCTTACTGTTTCTGGTTTTGGAGGGTTACTCATACTGAAAAACTGAAATCATATTTTAATTGACTGAATACAGTTTATCAGCTTGAATAAAAGTTGAACAGATTGGAGCATATTATGTCTAGCAAAAAAGCAGAAACAGTTAACGCAGCACCAGCCCCAGCAAAAATAACAGAACCCGCAGAGGACGATCTACTCACAGAGGAGGAGATAAACGAAGCTGTAGAAGGCTCTGCGCTTGCGATCGTATCCTCAGAAGAATTAGAGCCAATTGATACACTAGATTTTGAGCAGGAAGAAGACGAAGACAACGGCAATTTAATAGCTAACATCGGGTTAACCCGATCGCAGCTAGTAGAGATGAATGCAGCCGCCGAAACAACGGTAAGGCTTGAAGAAGCTCTCAAGGACCATCACCGCGAAGAACTGCAGAGGGAGAAGGCAAGCGCCGCCAGAAAAAAGTTAGCCGCGTTGAAGAGCAAACCAGACGCGATCGCGCAGTTGGTGAAACAGATTACCGCAGCAAGCTAACCGCCTCAGTAATTGAAAATTTACAAGCTGGTGCGAGCTTGTTAATTCTTGGAGAACCGGGCAGCGGTAAAACTTTCTTGGCTAAGCAAGTAGAAAAAGAATTGGGCGCAGTAATTTGCAGTTACACGGGCTCGGTTTTCGAGACTTTGGTGGAAATTGCCGAGGGAATTGGATGCTCGACAGAAGACGAAGAAACTGGCAAACCTCTAAAAGCCTCAGACTTAAAGAAAGAAATTTCAGCCAATTTAAACGGCAAAATTTTAGTCTGCGACAACGCCCACAACTGGACGAAAAGCTTGCGGCTTTGGTTAGAATCACTTTACGAAAGCGGCGCGTGTTTGTTGCTAACAGCGACCAAGCGAGAGCTAGAAGGAATCACCTTTAAAATCCCAAGGCTTAGGCTGCCACCACTAGAAGAAGAGCAAATCAGGCAAATAATTCTGAGAGAAAACCCAAGGCTAGCAACTTGGAAAATTTCTGAACTCGCAAGTCAAGCCGGGGGAAATCCAATGCTAGCTATGAGGCTAGTTGAGGAATTACAAACGGGAACGTTAAACGCTGACAGTAAAGATGGAAGCAACTACCGCGACGCTTCACCAGCAATCATGGGGCTACTTTCAGGAATTGGAATGATTAGATTTATCGGGCTAGCTAGCGGCGATAAAGGTCTCTACATTATTGGAGGCCTCAGCTTAACTGTGTTCGTAATGTTCAAATCATTTGGGAAATTATTACCAAGGGGAAACCGACGGACATGATGACAATTAACCACATTTGCATAACTACGACCAAGACAATAATAATTACAATCAACCAAGAGCAAGCGCTGTATGTTATTGGAGGTCTAATCTTAACTATCTTTTTAATGCTTAAAATTTTGGGACATTTACTAGCAAAGGAAGAAAGGAAAATCAAAAGATATGATGGCAATTACTCACTGCGCGATCGCTGCAACCGGAACAACACTAATTATAGGTAGCGTTGAACCGTCAGTTTTAGCCCTAGCAGTTGTCGGGTCGCAATTCCCAGACATCGATACAACCAAATCATGGATCGGGGCAGCCTGCTGGCCTTTAGCAAACTGGATCGAAAATCGGTATCCTCACCGGAGCGTCACTCACTCGCTGTTAGCAACTATAGGGATTGCGATCGCAGCTTCCCCGCTTTGGTACTTCTACGGCTGGCAATTGTGGCTAGCAATGCCACTCGGTCACATCCTGAGCTGTTGCAGCGACTTATTTACCAAATCAGGTGTACAAATCTGCTGGCCCTCACGTGATATTTGGGTTTGCCCAATGAACCCAAACGCTCGAATGAGCACCGGGTCAAAAGCAGAAATAACGATACTATTCTTAACCGTTTTAATCGGTGTAATTTGGTTTAATGTAATTTCTGGAGGCGGTTTACATCAAGCATTTACTACTAATTTCTTTAAAACTTCCAACACCGCAGCCGAGATTTTTAGAAAATACGGTGACGAAAAACGCATCACTGCAACTGTGGATGGAATTATCAACCGTAGCAATAAAGCAGTTAACGAAGAATTTGAAGTTGTAGCCGCCGAAGGAAACAGTTTTATAGGAGTTAATAAAGCCGGCAAAATTTACCGAATCGGTGAAACCACAAGCGACAATATCCGCCCTGTAAGCGTTTCAGTTCGTCAAGGTAATGTGATCGCATCCAAATCGCGACAGCAACAAATCGCAGAAGCCGACGCGGACGAATGGATTAACTCATTACCAAGTAACAGCTTTATTAGCGGAGAATTAGTAATAGATGAAATTACAGAAGTACGGGAACTAAAAGATTTAGAGCAATTTAAAACTATCGAAAAAGGGGCAATTATTACACTACGTTATGCCAGACCAGCAGAGATTAAAGATGCAATCGGCGGGTTATGGATTCAAGACGGTAAAGTGGCGATTAAAGAATTATGAATAAATTTATAACGATATTAATTTCTGTAACTTTGTGCAGCTGCAACGCGATCGCACAACCCAGCCCAGAACCAGAAACGAAACCGGTTTCGCTTTTGCCAGAATCGGAAACCTTTACTACCAAGCAGCAAACTAAATCCATAGGGCAGCCACGCACATTAAAATTCTCTATTCAACTCTCCTCACCTGAAGATTTAAAAGTAAAGCAAGGTGACAAAGTACAGGCAGGGCAACTTTTAGCCGATCGAACAAAGGAAAGGCAAAAGTTAGAATTGCAGCGGGAACAATTACAAATCAGCCTCAACAAAATCCAGTCACAAAAAGTCATTAATCCCCCAGCACCAGCAGAAATTCCAGGACTGCTAGCATTACCTGAAGCTGATTATTCGGTGGAATTAGCACAAATTGAGAAAGCAAAGTTAAAACTCCAACAAATTGACGCTAAATTAAGGCAAGAACAGGCAGCGGCAATTATTCCACCTGATATCCTACAAGCCAAGTTAGAGGAGGCTAGAGAGGCAGAAAAGGAAGCACAGCGCCAATTAGAATTGCAGACTAAAAAAGCCGAAGCCGTGAGGGATTTAAATTTGCCATCTCATTACAATGACCACGAAAAAGCAATCAGTGAAAACCTAGAAGCTGAAGCGAAAAAAGCTACAGCAGGAATCACAAATATTGAAGCACAAATCGGGCAAGCTATTAATGAGAATCAATTTAAAATCAGCCAACTTGCATTAGACAAGCAGCAAGCGGAAGCCGAAGTCAAGGTCAATTTTTCAGAGCTTGAGAAAGCCAAACGCAAGCGGATGGAAGACGAATATAATCATCGTCTTACATTAATTAGAAGAGTGGAAGAGGCTAACCAGTCCGAAAGCATTTACGCCTATCGCAAGCAAGAAACAGACGAGAAACGACGCAATCAGCAGTTCCAACTAGCCGAGGTACAATCTAAATTAACTGCAATTGAGCAGCAGTTGACTAATTTATCTACAGTTCGATCGCCTTATAATGGAACTGTAAGGCGCATTAAAGTTGAAAAGCAGACTAACAACCAGCTAGAAGTATCTATAATTATGGGGGTGGAATAATGGGAGGACGTGGCGGCGGCAATACAAATCCGTGGCCAACACTACGATATTATCATGTAAATATGTACTTTTTTGACGGCGAGAAAGAGACACTTTACAACGTATGGAGTACGGTAGAAGAAACTGACACTACAGCATATTTTGAAACTGATGAATGGGGAAACCAACAATATTATACAAATGTAAGATATACACAATACACAGGAAGCGGTGAAAATCTTAAACTTGAAGCTGAAACACCTCAAATAGTTGGTATAGGCTGGCCAATTAATTTAGCTGGTCAAGCAATGGGACAATACTATAGAACAGAAAAAATATATATACAAAAGCTTCAAGTTTGGCTTAACAAAATATATCCAGATTGGACATTAAAAGATTGACCAAAATTAAATGAGGTACTACAAAAGTAACGGCATTTAATGTGCTGCAAAATAAAAAATCGGAGTAATAATAGCCTTTCGCAATTCTGATAACTGCTTTTTTCCGCCAATCATTAACACAGCTTTGGGCTGCAAAACACGCTCCATTTCCTTAAATCCCTGGAAAAAAATAGAAAACTCAGAAGGATCTGAAACTTCATTCGCTGAAATCGCAACCACAGAATCACGCGGCATCCCTTCAAAACACCAATGATAAGAGCGAGGTCCCAACCAATTAGCAACCGGAATAACTTCGAGTTCCTGCGATCGCCACCAAGCCGAGAGCCACATTTTTCGATAATGATTCCAACGATTCACAGGCTCGGGAAACTCAAAACTGAGCGTGAAATCCGGCGCAAACACTGCGGGGAAGTGGTAGAGCGATCTGATAGATTTTTTCGGCTCAGTCCAAAGTCCCGATAGCCTGTAATCGTCAGTAAAAAAATGTAACGCCGTAGCGCCTGACAGTTGATTTTTAACATCCTGTATCCGCCGCCGTCCGAACTGAAAAACTTTATCAGGTACAAATTGACTTGGGGCAACTTCAGGAATGTCATTAACAGTCGATCGCTCTGGTCGCCAAAAAGTATTTAATCCCCGGTAATTCCATGTCTTAGCTAGATAATTGTTTGAAATTAATTTTCTGGGCATACCTTGTAATATATAAGCGGACTTTATCAATCAACGAATGCAAGGCAGTTCTGAAACAGTCGAACTCGGTTAGAATTCATCAGTTAATTTTATATCCGAACTTTTCAACAAAATTAACAAGTTCGGAAGCTGAAACAGCCTTAAAAATAATTTAGCAGAATTAATTATCCTGAATCTATATAGGGCGGGGTTTTTCTGTATTTATGGTGTGTGTTGTGTGTGTGTTGGGTGTTTTAGTTGTTGAGGTTGGTTGATGTAGTGTGGTGTGTGATGACGGTAGGGTAGAGTGAGGCGGTGACAGTGTGACAGTTGAAAACGTCGAGTAAATCAGGTGAACTTGTAACAGGATTGTAGTATTCTTGGATAAGTACATTGGGTGTACAATCTCCAACCCATCAACAACCATGAAAATACAAGTAACTACGATCGCACTACTACTAATCTCAACATCCGCAGCCGTAGCACAACTACCTATACCCGTACCAGTAGCGCCAAAGCCAGCAGTAAGACAGACTACACCACCACCACCGCCACCAGCAGACGAGCCAGAAGAACCCACAGAAGAAGAGCCGGCAGAACCAGCGGAAGAACCAGCAGAACCCGGAGAAGAGCCAGCAGAACCAGACGAAACCCCAGCAGTTACTAAACCACTAGGCAGCGAAGAAAACCCACTAAATCCAATCAACGCCGGCGAGTTGTTACGATCGCAAATTAACGCTGACCTATGGGAAGAGATGCGCGGCGAATTACCCTGCATCGAACCCAATCAAGCCTGCATCGAATCATTACAAGCAACTGCAACCAGCAAAAATGCGCTATTAGTAGACCTCGACACCAAAATTGAAGAGATTAATGGAAAAATTGAAGAGGCAAAAGCAACTAATAAACAATCAATCAGACTCTCTGTATTTGAACCAGCATTACAATATTTCCTCTCGCAGCAGACAACCACAACAACAACTAACAATCAACAGCAACAGCCACAAACGGGAGGATTTCTAAATAATATTGTGGGAATCTTTACGCGACCAGTGGGAACTGTAAATGGTTTACTGGCAGCAATTGGTTTGCCCATACTGCGATCGCTCACCGGAGGAAACGATCAACAAAAAGCAGCAGCGATCGCCATCTCCGATCTATCTGTAAAAGTAGCCGAACTTCAACGCGGACGTGCTGAACTTGCCAACAAAATTAAAGAGCAAGTTAGCTTCGCCGTGATTGACTTTGACTTGAAAAAACGAGAATTTCAAGCCTCACTGACTGCTACCAAATTGAAGGAGCAGCAAACACGATTGATTCAGGTGCAATTCGCGACAGGCAGCTATGATGCGATCGCAATGCTGCAACAGGAATCATCGCTGAATAACTCACAGCTACAGGCTTTTAGGGAATGGGGACAATTAAAAGCAGCCTTGATCAGACTAAAATTGCTAGTAATAGGAAACTCTGGAGAAGAATGATTAATTTAATGGAACGTAGCGCATTTTAACCCCAGATTGTATTCTGCAAATCTGGGGTTTATTTACGGATGGTAAAGTTGCTAGATTATAATCTACACCAGCAATTTTAAATGTAGTCATCGGGCGAGTTGGCGACACAATAATTGTGGCAAATCCGCAACTGTTAATTTTAGATTTAATTGTATTTTCATAAGTAACAAAACCCTGAATACCTCCAGCAGTTTGAAGGGCAGGACGAACTTTCACCCAATAAGAGAAAGTACCCTGAACTCGGAATAGGTAGCCATTTGGCTTGTCTACTGTATCTCCCCACTGCCAAAGACTCCAAATGCCATTAGAACCCGGAGTACAGGCAGGAGCTATAGTATTGGTAAGAAAAGGAGTAGCAAAATTAACAGTTAAAGAATTTACTGAAGTTAAAAAACTCTTAATTTTTCTAGTAGCCGATTCACGAATATTGATCCACCCACAATAATCAACAGTAAAAGTATATTCCTTGCTGCTCTCTGTAATTACATCAACAGTAGTATCAGCAGTGCCAGGAATAAAAACTCGAATTTTCCCAAAACTATCAACCCACTTATGCGGAGCATTATAAACAGCTTGTGCGATCGCACCTTCTTGAGGAAGGGCGATCGCTATTAATGCAAATGCAGCGATCGCTAGTTTCATGATTATGAAGCAGGAACGTAAGTTACAGAAGTTGTACCATTTTTACGGCAAATCATCGGTGCTGTAACAGATGGCAAGTCTGCCAAAGTATAGTTTGTAGCACCAATTGAAAAAGTAGTGAGCGGACGAGTTGCACTAGCAGCAACTCTGACAAATCCACAAGCGTTAGCCTTGGAAGTAATTTTTGCTGCGGTGGTAATAGTTACAGTCACAGAGCCGGGCCCTGTACCGCCACGAATCCAAATTTTTGTGCCGTCATCTACAACTGTCCCTGTAGCACCAGTATTAGAAGTCGTATAAGTTGTCGCCGGACTTGGATCTTTAACACAAGTTGGCGCTGCGCCGCTTGTTTTTCCAGCCCAATCAGCACCCGTAAGCCCAACAGGAGGGGAAGTTGCTGACTTCGTAAAGCTTCCCCAACCGCAATTATTCAGAGTGAGCACTCTAGGGTTTGCAGTTCTTGGAGTAGTGAAATCAGTTACCGGAGATCCGGCTGTTTGAGCAGGTACATAAACGTAAGTTTTGGAAGACGCTGCATCAGTCCACTTGTGAACTGATGTAAAGTTTGCAGTCTGTCCGATCGCAGCAATAGGAGCAAATGCGATCGCCCCTAATCCAATTCCAGCAAACAGCTTTTGTAGTAAATTCATGGGCTTCATTTATAAAGTGAAAGATTTTACACGCATCATCAAAATTAAAGCAATCCGTAGATTTACCTATCTTTTTAAGTAAGAAAATCTGCGAAAATATAGAAAAGTTGGCAGTAGAAAATAATGAATAAATTTATCAATGCGATCCCTCTAATTTTCATTGGAGTGCTGGGATATTTTTCTCTGACAAAAGCGCAACCCGTTTCGCTTCTTCCAGAAAATAAACAAGGGCCGATGAATCCTGATATGCCCACAAACCTTGTGGAATATGAGGTTGTGCCAAAATCTGTGCATGACGGCGACACGCTGCGAGTTCGATCGCCCAAAGGAGAAGTGCTCAAAATACGCTTTGCCTGCATAGATGCGCCGGAACTCAAGCAGCCACTGGGTGAGGAATCGCGCAATTACCTTCGATCAATTATTAGCAAGGGGAATAACAAGGTTTATTTGCAACCGATAACAGTCGATCGATACGGAAGGACTGTTGCACAACTTTGGAACAACAGCGGCTTAATTCAATCGCAGATGACGATCGCAGGCTGGGCTTATGGATACGAGCAATATAAGAAAGACTGTCCGAATTGGGAAGCAGTTCGATCGGCTGAAACTTATGCACAAAAAAATAATCTTGGGCTGTGGAGAAGCAACGGCGAAAAACCTTGGGATTATCGTAAATCTAAGCGTTAAAAAAGCTGCAAGAGGGTGAACTTGCAGCAAAACTTTGAGAGATTGAGAGATTGAGAGATTGAGAGTTAGTTGGCTCCATTAGGATCTGTGAGTACACCGTCAGTTCCAAAGTTAGGGTCTACACATTCCTCATCTTCTTCTTTTTCAACTGCAGCTTCCATTTCTCCCTCGTGTTCTTGATCTATCGTCGTCATCGTCTTCGTTGAAAAGCATAATTTTCACAGAAAAAGGTTAACTAAATTGTATCAAATTTCAGAGAAGAATTTGGATTTGCTTGAGCGATCGATGTGACGGAATGGCCCCCACTTTTTTGCTTAGTTAAATGTTGTTTGTTTCGACAAAAGAAAAGCAGTTACTTCGTGTTTTTGTCGATCGAAGTACACAAAGGCTATCTATCCCCGTTGCCGTCATTTGCAGGGCCGTCAAAGGTTATCTGCAAGCTCAAAGGTTATTAACTGGCTCAACTGCAAATGACTGCACCAGTAAATGCCGGGATGCAGAAAGCGACTGCTGTTTGCAAGCCCTGGAGGCTACTCGTGAGCGAGCTGCATCCCTAGTTTGTGGAAGAAGAGAAACGGTTACTCCGGGTCTGGAAAAGGGTATTATTCATTATTTCGATCGCTCTTCACTTTGCCCTCCCTTGTCCAGCCCCTGCGTGTTGTATCGATCGTCCCAATCAAGCATCACCCGCTTACCCAACCGTCTTTCGCAGACAGCAAAACTTATTTGCAAGTCCTGAACGTTATCTGTTGGCGAGCTGCGAAAGACTGCATTTTTTAATAGAAACTATACAAATTCTGTCGCTTACCCAGCCGTTTTTGTCCGCTCAGAGATCTAGCGTAGCAGATGTGTCAAGGGAACTGAATGAAAGGGCCGGTTTAAGTGGTTACTGCGTTTTTTTTTATTTGGGCCCTTTCACCCTTGACACATCTGCATCTAATGCTGTCTAGGGCGGCCAAAAACTACATTGGGGAAAGATAAGAAGCGAAAAAAAGGGAGAGAAAGGTATAAGTTTTGCTAATTGTTAATTGCTTGTATTATGCGGTCTACCGCACTATAATATAAATATGTCAACAAATTAGCTGCAAATTTATGCTTCGTCTTTCTTCCCCCGCGTCCGTCTCCGCCCCGTCTCCTGCGGCCGTCTCTGTGCTCGCTTCTGCGGTGGCTGGTTTCCGTTTTTCTTTTGTTCGCCGTTCTTCCCGGTCTTTTTCCCGGTGGGTGGTGGTTTCGGTTTTTTCCTCGGCCTCGGTTGCTTCCGGGTTTGCTGCTGCGGTTGCGTCCGGTTTGTCGCTGCCGTTTTGCCGGGTGCGTCGGTGTTTGGGTGGTTGGGGTGTGTCGGTGCCGGTGTTTGTGCGGTTGCTGCGGGTTCGTCGGCGGTCGGTGTTTCGCGTGTTGCCTGTTCGTTGTCCGCTGGTTGGTTTGCCTTCGGGTGTGTTGTCGGTGTTGTCGCGGGCCGGTTGCGGTGCCGTGGGTTTTTCGGGTTCTCGGTCGGTTGTTCCGGCGGTTTGCGCGTCGGTGGCTGCGCGGGTGGGTTCTCTCGGTTGTCCCGTGTTCGTTGGGTGTGCGCGTGGCGTTGATGCTGCGTTCCGGGGCTTTTTTCCCTCTGCCCGTGTGTTTTCTGCGTCGTCGTTCGGCTCCGGTGTTGGTTCGTTTGCGGCGCGTTCGGCTGCTGTGGTTCGGGCTGTTCGGTTAGCTGGTGGGGTTTGGGTGTCGTTTCCGTCTGGTTTGTGTCCTGCCGGGCTGTTGCCTTCTGCTTCTTCTTCCCGTGCGTTTTGCGGCTCCGGTTCTGGTTCGTGGGCTTCGGCCGCTTTTGCCGTTGGTTCTGGGTTGCCGGTGTTGGTGTTTGGTTTCGCGCCGCCTGCTGGTTGGGGTTTTGTTTCGTTGGGCGGCGGTTGGTGGTTTTCTGGTTGGCCTGCTTCCCAGTTGTCTTTGGGTTTCTAGCGTCTAGCCCGGTTTGGTTGGTGCCCTCGGTTTTTTCCGGGGGCTTTTTGTTCTGCGAGCTTGTCTGCCGATCTCCTACCTTTTGCTCCTTCGCCTGGGTTCTCTGGCCGGGGTCGGCTTCCCTCCCCCGGTTGGCCTCGTGCCTCGGCCGGCCGGTTCCGCCGCTGGCGGCCCCGGCGGCCGTCCCCGCCTTCGGCGCGGCCGGCAAGAAAAAAAGTTTCACTCATGTTTGATCGAAATTGCAAAGTTTTAGAAAACTTAGAATTTAGATATAAATTAGTTTCAGAAAGTATTGTATTGAGCGGTAGACTGCATTATAATAGAAGTGTCAACAAATTAGCCGGTGAATCAAATGAAAACTATCGAAATTTTGTCTACCAAAGAATCAACTGAATTGATGAATTGGTGTCATCGTCAGCAGTTGGAAATAGAGATTTTTACAGGTCGTCAAACTTGTAGAACTAAGAAATGGTGGGGTTTTGAGGCTGAGTTTTACTTTAATCGATCGCACGTATTTGACCGAGATCCAATTGAATCAGATCCATATTTAGCTTCATTAAGGGACAAATATAAACCCGAAGCAGATTCAATTTTATTGTATCGATATGAGATTGGAGGAGAAATAGGTGAGCATTTAGATAAACAGTGTTTCGATCAAGAAGTGACGTTGATTAATTTGGTGGACGATAGCCCCAATTTATTTGGGGAATTTCCGACTACTAAGTTTCGATGGGGAAAGAAGAATTTTGAATTAAGAAACGGTGAGATTGTAACATTTAATAGTAGAGTGTTACATTCAGTTCCAAAACTTAAATCAGCCCGATATTCTTTGCAGTTTAGAAATATTGCAAAGTAATTGAAAAAATTTAAGCCCTTGGTTTTTTCCAAGGGCTTTTAGTTTGGCTATTTTTCCCTCAAAGAAGCGAAACGGGTTTCGTTTCTTACAAAGATAAATTGGCTTAAGGCTTTGGTTTTTCAGCGAGGTATTTTTCTATGTCTTCAAGCCGATTGTAAGCACAAGCCAAGATTCCATTCCTGCGATCGACCAAGCCGTAAGTTTTATATTTTCGTTCGCGGTAGTAGTACCTTTCAGACAAATCTACTAACTGATAGCCAAGAAAGCTAGCTTTTTCTGCTACTGCGTCAACTCGTTTCTGTGAGTATTTTAATTTCATACTCACGATTTTGCAACAAAATATTTGTGTGCGTGTCTGTGCTGTTTGCCCGAATCTTCGGCAACTGCCTGTATCTTAGCTCCCCCATTTTGTAGAGCCAAAATTACTTGCTTTGCATATTCTGGTGATACTTCAAAGGCTTCTGCAATTTCTTTAGCAGTCTGCTCGCCACCAAATTTGATGTATTCGTAAATTTGGCGAGCTGTTTCTAATCCATCCTGCTGCCAAGGTTTGGCAAACCTTGGCACAGGTTTGCCAAATTCAATGTCTTTCGCGTAATTAACTATTCGATCGTACAAAACTTTGTCCATAGTTTTAGCTAATTTGTTAACAACGCGGGGCGCTACTCCCGCTGATGCGCTAAATTGTTATCGCTCTGACGTGGTTTGATCGTAGTTGGTTAATTAGTTACCGTCGGAAGAGCGATTATTCCAGCCTTGTGCGTATCCTTCCATATAATCAGGATTTTCTGGTTCTTCTTCGGGTTGATGCCAATAGCCTTGGCGGTATCCAGCTTGATAATCTTTGCTGCGGTCATTGCAATTTGTGGCTTGTTCGTGTGTCAACATTAAATCAGAATTGTATTTGTCATTATTTAGCATTGATCTTGAAATAGCCCGGTGAATAACAAGCTCCGGGCAGGCGATCGCATTCCGACTCTGAGGTGATGCGATCGCAGTTGGTTAATCTTCTTCAGTCTCCCAAATTACATCATCTTCAGCGCTTTGAGAAGTTTCCTCATCTTCGTCGTCTTCTATTTCAGCAGTAGTTTCACTGTCTACCAGTTCAAATCCTTCGTCGTCGTTTGGGAAGATAAATCTAAATGCTACCATTTATGGTGGCGGTAGCGAACCGCCTAAACGCTAATCATTTGATAAGGTTGCCTTCTTCGTCAGTTGCATTTCCCAATTCATCGGCTGTGTAAACTGGGGTAATAAATAAGTCGGGGCAAAACCATTTAATACCGTTGCTGATTGCGCGAGCAAACAGCATATTTCGCGGGTATTTGCTCCAAGTGTGAGAGTTTTTCCCACTCAAAGCACCGGATTGCTTGGCATCTTCGATCGTAAAAGTGCTAAGTCCTAGCGATTCTTTCTGAGGCAAAAGCTCCAAGAATTCAATGAAGCATTCTGTATTTGTCAATTTTTTGAGCCTGTAATCATACACAGGAGAGCGTTTGACAATTCCTGCCATCAAGCCTGCACTGATAATTGGTTTGCCGTTGATAACGTGAATGCCTGTCATGCTTGCGATCGGTGTGATTCCTAACTCCATGCCGGTGAGGATTTTAACTCCAGCTTGAGTTGGAGTCTGTGCATCTTGAAAGTAACCAGAACCTGCACACATTTTGGCAATTCTGCTTAAATCATCCACGTTGCGGATTGCTAAAGTGCCGATGACTTTAGCTTCTGACTCGACAACTTCTTGCGCTTTAACTTCAACGATTGCGTTTTCAGTTTCCATTTTGTTAAGGGAGCGATGAACGCTCCCATTAGGTTTGCTTAAAATTCTCCGAACATCTCAGCAACTGTGAGAGTAATGGAATCAGATTGAATTAGCTTTTCTGTTTGCCAGTACCACCCGCACAAGTAGCTAAAATCTTCAGATTCAGGCTCGACCAAAAACAGCGCGTCACACTTGCCTTGATTAAATTTCTTGATGCAGTCGCGATCGCATTCTTGTGGATTGTTAAATTCTACTCCCAAAAACTCCATCAAATTCTGAAATTCTGGGTAAGTTGTTGAAGCGAAAGTGTCGCTTAATTCTTGAGTTTTCATGGTTCAGTTGACAGCTAATTTGTTGACAGTTGCTGCGCGTGTAAGATGCGCGCCCCCTAATTAATTAATCGATTTTCTTCACAATCTCATTTTCGTTTCTGTGATAGATGACTACTCCATCTTCTGAGGGAATGATGTACAGAATTTTGTCATCTTCTTCTACATAATCTGAGATAGTCCCTTTTGTTGTGGTGCTGTATTCTTTGTCAAGATGTTGAAAAGTATAAGCGCCATTTTCATCAGCCGATTCGCTAAAAAGCTGAACCTCAACTTTGTCGCCAATACGATATTTGCTGTCTTGGTAAAGCTCTTCTTCTCTTTTAGTCATCATGTTTTCTCCTAATTTGTTGACTCGCGTGTAGGATGCGCGCCCCCCTAATTTTTAGCAATGACTAGCACCAAATATGTAGTGATTGGCTTCGTCGTAGTCTATTTCTTCATCATTAGTATTGAGCCAACGATGATTCTCTATATATTCACTCAGTCGATCGAACCCAAGAAATCTCAACACTGCATACCCATGTTTGCAACAACCTCGACCTTTTAAATAACGATGCTGATTATCATAATCATTGCAAGTACAACGAATAGTATTAAGTAACGCATCTAATGTGTAGAGAGATTTACCATTGGTTACTTCAAAAACTGAATTAGAAATTTTTCTGACTTTATAAAACTCAGATTGGTCTTTTCTCCAATCTACAAAATGACTTGTGAAACTAGACTTTTTCCAAAATCTAGGACGACGACCTGCAACAATAACAAAAATGCAGTTAAACCAGACTTCAACCTTTTTAACCATTCCCGGCTTTACGCCTAGCATACGGGCAACTGCAGCGAAAGAATATATGAATCTTTTAGGGTCAATCATTGTGGTATAATCCTTGATAGCTAATTTGTTGACAGCAGGGGCGTTTGTGCGCTTGCTGTTTTTTGTTGTCTTCTATTATAATAGTGCAGTCTACCGCACAATGCAATAGCTTGTAACATTTCTTTACAGTTGATTATGCGGTAGACTGCATGATAAATGTGCTAAATTGATCTAATCAGCAAAATTAGCTAATAGATAGATATGGCACCGCCTAAAGGAAATAAGAATGCGATCGCCAACTGGGTAGGGCAGTTTGAGCCAGCGGTCGAGCCCAAAGTAAAAATTGATAGTAAAGTACCTAAATCCACCGCAGAAGAATTCCTCGCGGTATTGGAATCAGGCGAATCCAAGTCAGCAGGAGTAGTCAAGGCGATCGAACTTTTCATCAAATACCGAGAAGCCGAGATTAATCAAAAATTTTTAGCAGTATTAAAAGCAGGAGAATCTGAATCAGAAGCTTTAGTGAAAGCGATCGAACTTTTCATCAAATCCAGAGAAGCTGAAGCTAATTAAAAATAGGTCTTCAAAAACTTTGAAGTTTCGATCGCACTTGATCGAAACTTTTTTTGTTGATGCCGGCGCTAGCGCCGGCCGCACGAGGCACGAGCGCAACCGACCGGAACGCAGCGACCGGGAGGGCAAGGACTCACCTGGCCTCTGAAAAAAAGCGACAGGCTCCGACTCGATAACACTGAGCGATCGCGACCAGCACGAAAAAACCCCCGGCACAAATTGCATTGTGGAGTATAATTATGAAATATATTTCAAAAGTAAAGCCTCTGTCTGAATCGTTACTTCAGACGGGCTTTTTTCTGTATAAATTAGTTTCTCTTGCCCCAACAAAAAATATTCAACTAAGCATAAAAACCGGGGACTTTGCATCACACCAGCCAACCAAGCAAATCCAACTCTTTATTATCTGCAAGAAGCGAAACGGGTTTCGTTTTTGTCAGAAAATAATTACAACTTGTCCAGTAACTTGTCTACCGCATCACTAGACAAGTTAGAATTGTCTAGTGGACAAACTAAAAATTAACAATTATGACTGAACTCCATGCTGTATCAAGCTTACAGGCACGTTATGACTTAGCAAGCAGGCAAGCCGTCTACGATCGAATCGCTGCACTCAACATAAAACAAGTAAGCAGGGGCAAATTGTCCACCGAGCAACTGGACAAACTCGATCGACTAGATAAATGGCTCAAAGCTAATCCCCACAGTGCAATCGCAGATTTTCCACAAGAACCGGAAGTGATGGAGCCAGAGTCGTCAGTCATTAGTCATCAGCCGTCAGTTAACAGTTTGTCCACCGAGTCACTGGACAATTCACAACAAAGCTTTGACTTGCTCGAACTGGCTGAATCTTTCGCCAGGCATCTCTCAAAACTCCGCGACCCGCTGCAACATTATGCAGCTTTGGAACGGGCGATCGCATCCAGTTGGTTGTTGTCGAGTTCGGAAGTTCGAGCGCTAATTGGAACCAAGCCAACGGGCGATCGGTTCCAGCGCGGTTCATTCGTATTTATCCGCAGCGGAAAAATGGGCAATCAGTCAGCGTGGAGAGTTGCCAAAGTTATAGAGGGCGGCGTTTATAAAATTTAATGCCTAGCTTGCTTATTTCTTTTGTGCTCTAAGAGTGCATTGAAAATTGCCTCTACATCAAGAGTGCTGCTGTTTGAATTCTGGATATTTATAGCGATATCTGAGTTAAGCGATACAAAACTACCAGTTACCACAGTAAGACCTGTATCGGTCAGCCCCATCACGCGCGATCGAGCCTCTGTTGACAAAGATTTGAACAGTCGGCTTGCAAGCTCTTCTTTATCTTCCGAGCTCAAGCCATCTATAAGTCGATCCAACTCTTCTATCCCCACAAACTTTATATTTTCCATAAAACGTCTATCTAAGGATGGAAGATTTTATGCGTCTTGCCGGATTTTGTATATCGGTGGAAATACGCGAATCTTTATCCTCTTTAGGAAATAATCTCCGAACAATCAGCACCATAGCTTCCTCTAGCTCATCTATTTCAGCAGCTTCAATCATATCGGGCAAGGATACCCGTCGATGGCGCTTTTTTTGAATAATTGTCACAACACGAGCACAGTCAGAGGTTGGGCGTAAGTATGCGATCGCGTGCATGACGCGCCACAATAGCTCGCTTGATAAATCTTGTTTGCCCTGTCTGACTTTGCTCCAAGTTTGTGCAGCAATGCCGGCCGTCTCAGATAGCTCTTTGCCCGGAATGTCTGCCTGTTCCTGAATAAGCCACGAAAGAATAGGCGTTTGAGGTTGAGTTGTTGCCATTTTGTAAAATATTGTAACGACAATATGCACTAACTAGCGAATTAGTGTAGATTAATAATTAATCGATAGGTGAATCCGTTTACCTACCTGATTAATTCAATTTAGCACCTAATTCACCCAAAGCACAATATCTTTCACAAAATGGCTCAAATTCAATCAGGGAGGGAGTTTTAGACAGTGCCGACAAAACCGCAGCATTACCCCGTAACTCTTACGGATGCGATCGCCCATTACCAGAAAGGCGACCTTACTGCAAAAGGGTTACTTTACTTCTACTTCAAAATCAGGCTCAAAGACGGTTGGACGCTTAAAGAAACGCAGAAAGAGATTACAGATAAGTTAGGAATTAGCAGAGCTGCATTCTACTCAGCTATAAGCAAATTAAAAGCAGAAGGCAGCATCAATTGGTCAGCGCCAGCTAATACCAAATTTTCATTCAGTCTCAATTCAATTAATAGTGAGTCCACGATTGAAGACGAGTTGTCTACGATCGAAGACAGCCAGTCCACGATCGTAGACACCCCGTCCACGATCGTAGACAACGAATCCACGATCGTAGACAGAGCGTCTTTCATCGTGACAGGAGAAAAACCAGAAGCTAAGCAGAGTAAAAGTTTGAGGAAGCCTTCATATTCTTCTTCATATTCTTCTTCAGATTTTCTTTCAACTTTTATTTCATCTCTCTCTTCAGATGCAGAGAGAGAGATTTTCGAGAATTTTTGTTTGGAAGCTGCTTCTAGAATGCCAACGCAGCCGACTTTAATTTCTCGTTGGGTAGAAGTAAACGCAAAATCTTTGATTGAAGAGTACAGGCTCAGAGTTGTTAATCAAAAGGTAATTTTGAAAGACGATTTTGACTACGAAGTGAATTCTAACTCAGGCAAATGTTCCGGCAATTCTTTGACTGTAGAAATTCAGGAGGAAATAGATTGGTGAGTGATTGGATAGAAGAACGCATTACAGACATTGAAACCGACAAATTCAACTGCTACCTCGACTTGTTCGAGTTCAACGGGTTTAACCCGCCCAAGTTTTGGTTTGGGGACAAAATTGAATGTGTTGGTCGCCGAGGCGTAATTCTTGGCCTTGCATGGCGAGATGGAATTAAAGTTTTGGGTCGAGGCGGATCGCAAGGCTGGTGGTATGACGTTTGCTTAGAAGGCCGCCAGAGTTTGATGGGCTTCCATGAAGCCTCCTTGGAAAGATTAGAAGAATAAAAATGTGAGGTAAACCCGTCATGGTGATTAAAAATGGACAATCAGCAGCTCGTAAATGTCAGCCTAAGTCTGCATCTAGCAGTTCCAAATCGGCTCGATCGAATTCTGTATCGAAAGGTCGTGTTTCTCGCAACAACAGCAAAGCGGCCGACAAACTGGATGGAAATCTCGTTTGTTTTGAGGGCGGAGCCGTGGAAGGTGAAGCGGGCGATCGAATTTTGGAAGCGCCGGGGATTGGTGAAGCTGCACGAGGGAATGATCTATCCGCAGAATCAGTTGAATTGACTGCTGTCACTTTGCATCAGCCGTGGGCTTCTTTAGTTGCTAATGACCATAAACAGTACGAAACTCGTGATTGGCCAACCAGTTATCGCGGTCTGATCGCAATTCACGCAGGACGCAAACCCAAAGGCAAACAAGAACTGCGGGAACATAAAAAAGTTGTGGAATCTTTCAAAGATTTATTGAATGAAGATTGCCCTTATTCCGCAGTAATTGCGATCGCTCAATTGACTGATTGCGTTCTCATGACAGAGGAATTCATCAATCAGCAGACTGAAACAGAACTGCGCTGCGGTAATTGGCAAGTCGGCCGCTATGCTTGGAAGCTGGAGAATGTGAGGGCGATCGAACCAATTCCTGCCACTGGCAAACAAGGTTTGTGGAAGTGGGAACACAGGCGAGATTGGCAAAAGGAATTTTTCGGGATTGACGACAGCATTAAATATTTGGATGAATCCGACAGTTGGAACCCGACAGAATTTGGCGAGCTCCATCATGTGGCAGAAGCCGACGGGCAACTCAATTTATTGGAGTGGTTAGACCCTGAACCGCCGGAGCAGGGTGATTATGAATTTCGCGAACAGTTTGAAGAAGCTTTCAAAGAATGGGCTGCTCGTCAACAGTCAACAGTCAACAGTCAACAGTCAACAGTCAACAGTGAGGAAGTATGCAATCAATTGATGGATGGCTCGATTTGTGCAGCGGAATCGGTGCAGGATTCCCCTATGCCGGAATCAAACTCTGGGAACGAAGCCCAAACTATTTCTGTGAATGGAACAGCTACTGCCGCCGAATTCTCGCAAGAAGATTTCCCGGAATCTACAGAATCGACGACATCAGAAAATGCGACTTCAACCTCAACAGCTCCGTACAGCTCATCACTGCTAGCCCGCCTTGCCAACCCTTCTCAGTTGACGGAAAGCGACTCGCAGTCAACGACAGCCGAAACTGTTTCCCCGACGTGCTCAGAGCTATCCAAACAGCACGACCAAACTTCGCAGTTATTGAAAACGTCGGAGGATTGCTCA
>NZ_JAUBRC010000080.1:0-19649 GCF_036701635.1 Microcoleus sp. N9_B4
ATCCTCGGTTCACGCGCCTCTCATCCCACACCAATCGAAGCGATATCGCGCGAGGGATTCCCGTCTGACTAGCTAAAATATTTCAGCCGAGATTTTCCGCGCCAAATAGTCGATCGCGTCGCACCGCTTTTCTGCATTGCTAACCTTGAAGATTTGGCAGTAAAACAGGCAATAGCGGAGGCTGTTTTTGCAGAAAGTTTACCGATTGCACAAGCTAAGTTTTCCTCTGATAATGCCCTAACACTACCGCCATAGGCTCAAAGTTTCGTCCCGAAAACGATTAATATAGTAGCATCTACTTTAAAGATTAACATCCCATGACCAAACTCAGCGTCAACATCAACAGAATTGCCCTCCTCAGAAACTCTCGAAACATCGGCATCCCCAGCGTTACCGAAGCCGCAAAAACAGTAATTGCCGCCGGAGCTCATGGCGTTACAGTCCATCCCCGCCCCGACGAAAGGCATATCAAAGCTGCCGATGTTTACGAATTAGCTAAAATGCTAACCGTCGAGTTCAACATCGAAGGAAATCCGTTTCAGCCGCCATTTATGGATATAGTTTGCGACGTAAAACCGGCTCAGTGTACCTTAGTCCCGGACGCTCCCGACGTGCTAACATCGGATAGCGGTTGGAATATTCCCGAAAATCGCGATCTGCTCTTACCAATTATTGAAAAATTAAAAGACAACGGCATCAGAGTCAGCTTGTTTATGGACGCAGATGCTGCTCTCATGCCGCTAGCAAAAGAAGTTGGAGCAGACCGAGTGGAACTGTACACAGAACCCTACGCAACTGCTTTTCGCGAAGGTAGAGTAGAATTTGTTTTTCAACAATATGTCTTAGCAGCTCAAGCCGCTCAATCAGCAGGTTTGGGAGTGAATGCTGGGCATGATTTAAATTTGCAAAACTTAGCTAAGTTTTGCTCTATTCCTGATATACTAGAAGTATCAATTGGTCATGCTTTAATTGCGGAAGCGCTAGAAATGGGGTTGTCAAACACAGTACAAGCTTACCTAAAAATCCTGGCAGTTTCGTAGTACAAATTAACCTCGTGTGGTAGGGCGGATTTGGTAGTGATCAACTCGTTATTATCATAGATAATAACTAAATCCGCCCTACAAACATACAGGATCAAAACTTACGTAAAAAATAATGGCTTGACACGCTACAAATATGGTAAGGTGGGGTTCGCAGCGCCCTAGATAATTAGACGATCGTCAATCGATTTTAAATTTTAGATTTTAGATTTTAGATTAAAGAATTGAAGTATTGACCCCACTGATAAATTCGGGGGGCAAGTTTCATCGAATACAGGTTTTTTATTTCTGGACGGATGAATCCGGGGGCTTGTATCCTGGATGCTTTCGGTCAACAATGAAGTAACACTACGGGCTGTCACCCCGTGGGGGTGCTAGCCGTTTTCTAGTAGCAAGGCAGAGCCAGAATCCCAGATACCGCGTTTTTTGGGTGTGGGCATTTCTTTAGCAAGAACCTCGGAAAAAGCTTTAATTTGCCTCGACAAAATTACTAATATTCTGTGATGATATGATGCGTGAGTCCTATATCATTAAAATGTCCCGACAAATTGAGGCTACTACTTAGCTCCCGCACTGCCAATTTGCTACCAGCAGGTTTTGTGCAAGTACGGGATATTTACGTGTATCCTATATCCTCCTGTAGCCTCTGTGCGATCGCCCGATTTGATCCGGTGAAAACAGGCAAACACAAGTAACCATATACAACTCCTTACCCCCCCCCTCGGAAGTGCGACATGAAAAAACTAATTTTACTGACTGGAATGCTACTCATGATGACGGCAAAATCAGTATTTGCCAGTCCAGTAGCCCCCAAAATTGCACCGAGCGAGCTGATGGCTGCCTCGGAAATTACAGAAACCCTTAACAAACCCGTTACTTCTGAATCAGTTTCAAACCTCGAACCAATCAAGCGAATGTCAACCTCGGAAATCCGAGAAACCATCAACCAACCCACCACCTATATTTTTGAAGGCATCAAAGGGCGAGAACTCACTCTCTCGCTGTGGGCGGGACAACTGACAGCCGAACTGTACAGTCCCAATGGTGAAAATATGGGGGTGATTGAAAAAGCAGACAATCAGTGGATTGGCCAGTTGCCAGAGTCAGGCATCTACCGCGTGCGAGTTACCCCGAAAGGTGAAACCACCAGCTTCGTGATCGGACGCGACTTTAACGCCAAGTGGACTTATAGGCCCGATCGCGCAATTCCCATAGCATTCAAGGAAAAACAAGCCACAGTCAAACTCAAAATGTCCGGCTACCAAATCCAGCCTATCACGGTTCAAGGCAAGCAGGGACAGACAATTAGGGTCACAGCTAGCACCAAAAATCTAGATCTGGCGATCGAATCTCCGTCGGGACAACTCCTGGATCAAGGCGAAGGTCAAACTTTTGCTCAACTACCGGAATCCGGCACTTACCGGGTAATCGTAGTTGCCAAGAGGCCGGTCAAGCCCTCCATCCGAGTTTCTGTGCAATAGCAAAGATTGCACAAATACTCTTGAGGGCGATCGAATTTGCGCCGCCCAAAAAAAACAGCTCGCCAATGGGGCGAGCTGTTTTTTGTGTAAAATCAACCTTGGATCAGCGCTTCAAAACGTTCTTGTTTCCAAATGCAGCTTAAATCCGGGTCAGCTAAAGCTAGCTCTCGGTATAAATTAGGGATAAACTCAACAGCCCGCTGCAAATTGTCAAGGGCCAAATCAGCAAATCCCAGTAGCGCATAACAGCAAGCTTTATTGTAAAAAGCGTTAGCAAAATCAGGAGTTATTTCTAAGACTGTTTCGTAGCAAGCAATCGCCTCAGAGTAGCAGCCTTTTCGCGCCAATTCAACACCCCGGTTGTACCAAATCAAATAATCTTCAAAGGGACGCTCAGATGTGGGAGTAAACTTGGCATTTCTTTGATTTAAACCTACTAATTTCTCCAAAGCAACTCTCCGTTCGCCCACAGCTTCGGCTCTGCCCGGTTGTAGAGCGATCGATCGGCTAAAACTAGCCACTGCTTGTTTGTAAAGTCCCATAGAGTTTGCAGCTATACCGCGATTGTACCAAGCCTTCGCATCGTCAGGCTTAAACTCGATCGCCCGCTCAAAACTGTTGAGCGCCTGATAGTAAAGCTTGAGTTCCAACAGGGCATTACCTCGGTTGTACCACGCCCAAGCAGCCTCCGGGTACAAATTTAAACAGCGATCAAAACTCAGAACCGCCTTCTCGTACAGCCCCATATCGATCAGCGTCAGTCCCCGGTTGTGCCAAATACTCGCCGCGCACGGACTGAACTCCAGAGCCCGGTCAAAACTATTGAGAGCCTCCAACCACTCGCCCAACTTTCCTAAAGCAATAGCCCGGTTGTGCCAGCCAAAGCTCGCATTCGGCTGCACCGCCAAGGCCTCATCAAAACTCTTCAGCGCCTCTAAGTGCCGTTCTAAATTCCCCAAAGCCATACCTCGGCCGAACCAAGCCTTATAATGATCGGATTGCAGCTTCACAGCTCTGTTAAAGTTCGCCAGAGCACCATGATCATCGTTAGCTTCGAGGTGGCGCGAACCCAGATGGTAATACCAAGCCGCTTCCAAGTTTTGAATTAAGTTCATAATATTTTGTATCTATCTTAGGGATGATTCTACATGAAACCATACCTGGAATAAAACTGTAATTCCACTAAAAATCTGAAAAATTTGATACAGGGCGATCGCCCGTACACACGGCCAATAACAATCTCAACAATTTGCGGTCGAAACTAACTATTTTCCTCTGGTAAAAAGCTCTTTTAGCTAACCGCACTCATCGTTTTTTAGAGCTACTGCGAATCTTAACTCTGCGTAAATTACGCAACTCTTACCGCATCCCAAATTAGGTTTGCAGTTACACAAAGAGTGCTAGAGCGCCCAAAGTCCAACTGCAAATCTCATAGTGCGAATAGATCCAACTTCTGGTTTCCCAATTCAAGCAACCACAACCGCTGTTTTAGCATTCTCACTCAACATCAACTGGCCTGTTGCATCAATACTAAAATCTTTCCCCAGCACAAAACCCTTGCCCATCAACCGCTGGCAAACAACCAGCGCAGTAATCCGGCGAATTTCTTCCATCACGTCAGCAGGAATCAAATAACTCAAACTCCAGATCACGGACTCGCAGTCAGACCAAATCAAACGCTCCATACTGACAATCATCAAAGCAGCTAAACTGTCAACAGACAGCCGCCCTCTGAGATCCGCAATCAAATCCTTACCAATTAAGCTATTGCGAGTCATCATCGCTCTAGCCATCTTTCCAATTTCTTGTTCGAGTTCTAAATGATTCATGCTTGGCACTGGCTTTTATGTTTTTAAAGCACTACTAAGAGTAAAAACAGTAGACGCTACCAGGCTCTGCCCTAGCGTAGCTGACGCAGGCTCTACCGTAACTCCTTTTAACAAAGTATACCTAAAGAAATATCAAAAATGTATCTAAAGGCAGATACCAAAATATTATTTTTTTGATTTTAATTGAGAAACCCATTCCCACAAGAGTTTTTACCAGCAAATTGAGTATTTGTACTCGATCGAGGTCGGAGTAAAGTCGATCGATTTTAGATTTTAGATTTTAGATTTTAGATTTTAGATTGAAGAATTGGAGAATTGAAGAAAGCGACCTCACGGAGGAATGCGGGGGGTTGTACCCAGGCTGCTTTCGGTCGAAGATTTTGGTAAATTCGCTACATAATAAGGAAGTAGTTACTTCGGAGAAAAAACAGCAATGGCTGCAAACCAGGCAGACATCGATATTGCCCCCTTGATCGACTACGGCCTGATCGACCCCACCGCCACGCCAGAGCAAGTAGAAAACTGTTGCCAACAAGCAGAGAGATTTGGCTTTGTCACAGTTTGCGTGTATCCCGCCTACGTCCGACAAGCTGTTGAGCTGCTGCACGGCAAACGTCCAAAAGTCTGTACAGTTATAGGTTTTCCTACCGGTGCTTCGACTTCAACGGTGAAAGTTTACGAAGCTCTAGAAGCTGCGGATAATGGAGCCGTAGAGTTAGATGTCTCCGTTAACTTAGGATTGTTGAAAGCTGGAAGAATCGACGAATTCCACCGGGAATTAGCCCAAATTTGCGAAGAAACTAATCTCACCATCAAAGCAATTATCGAAAGTTCGCTCCTTTCGGATGCCGAAAAACAATTAGCGGCTGAGATTTGCATGGAAGCTGGTGTGGCTTATATCAAAACCAACACTGGCTTTTTTGGCCCGGCGAAAGTTGACGATGTGCGATTGCTGAAGGAAGTTACGAAGGGACGGATTGGGATTAAAGCAGCCGGCGGAATTCGCACTCACGAACAAGCTTTAGATTTGGTAGTAGCTGGTGCTACTCGTTTGGGGACTTCCCGTGGCCCGGAATTAATTCGCCAGCGAGATAATTTAGACAATCGTTGACTGTTGACTGTTGACTGTTGACTGTTGACTGTGAACAGTTGGCTGTTAACAGTTGACTTGTATTCATTGATCATTAATCAATTATTGATTATCAATTGTTTAAAGGAGTTAATATGGAGAACTTTAAACAGCTACAAGTTTATCAATTAGCCGAAAAAATCTCAAAATAAATATGGTTTATTTTTAAAAAATTGGACTACTTTACGAAGGATACGATGGACTAAAAAATCGTGAGATCGGCTGATAGTGTTGGTGCTAATATTGGCGAAGGACATGGACGCCATAGTTATCAAGATAATCAGGGTTTCGTAAAAATGGCCAGAGGTTCATTAAACTAAACAAGACACTGGTTAATAATTGCCTATACTCGTAATCTTTTAACTCAAAAAAAGAGCGATGGATTGCATACGTTATTGAATCAACTTTCACCAAAACTTAATGCCTATCTTAACTCACTAAAACAAAAAGCTAAAGGTTAACAGCCAACAGTTAACAGTCAACAGTTAACAGTCAACAGTCAACAGTCAACAGTCAACAGTCAACAGTCAACTAACAAATGATTAGAACTTACAAAGCAACTGGAATCAATCTCAAGAGTGCGCCCATGGGCGAATCCGATCGAGTGCTGACAATTTTGACGCGGGAATTCGGCTTAATTCGAGCCGTAGCACCGGGTGTTCGCAAACAACGATCGACTATCGGCGGTAGAAGCGAATTATTTGTTGTCAACGAATTGCTAATTGCCAAAGGTCGATCGCTCGACAAAATTACCCAAGCTGACACGGTACAATCCCATCCGGGTTTGAGCCGTAACCTAGGGAAACTCGCAGCCGCGCAATATCTGGCCGAATTGGCGATCGCCAGCGCCCTTTCCGATGAGCCCCAAGAAGAACTCTTTTGGTTGCTGGGCGAACATTTGAGCCGTTTGGAGCGTTTGTCCGATCGCACAGAAATCGAATCCGCCGCCGTGCTTGTCGCCCACCTCAGCCACGGCATTTTTCATCTGCTAGCCTTAGCAGGCCTCGCGCCCCAAGTCCAAGTTTGCTGCGCCACCAGACACCCGCTCATCCCAAATTTCACCGATCCGAACTGGCAAACCGGGTTTAGTATACCCTCTGGGGGAACCTTCAGCTTGTCCGAACTAGCTAACCTAGAGGCAGAACTCTCTTCAGAAATCGGTAGCTTGTACAAATCCGCCTCCCGTTCCCGGCAAACAAATGGCAGCAAACACTTGACAAATTTTGAGATCAATGCTAAGGAATTAGCAGCGCTGCAACAGTTGGCTAGTCCAGAACTAGGAGAGGGGATTGCCGATCGAACAACTTGGGTATCTGTCGAAAATATTTTGCGACAATATGCCCAGTATCATTTAGGTTGCACGATTCGATCGGGAAGCTCGATCGACACCTACCTAGAGAGTTTTGAGTTTTAAATTTTGAGTGTGGATTTAAATAGGTGAAGGGGCGATCGTACATCGCACCCCCAGCCTGCCGGATACCCGAACCTGCCGGCCTTTTCAGGTAAATTCTCAAGGTTGTTGCGACATCAGATAATAGATAAAGTTACGAGATTATTAATAAACTTAGGGGTTAATACCTCTATTTTAAATTCCCATCTCCCCAACCTCCACCATCCCAGGCCATCCACCCCAAATCCTATGATGCGACTGTCCGATTCTGATTTGACAATATCTGTTTTAGCTGTGACCCACCACAAAATGGAAGAACGAGAAAATTTTCCCGATTTTCGCTCTTATCCCGTCTCCGCCGATCGACAATGGAGCAACGTCCCAGACCCAGAAATGGATAAATACCCCACAACTCCAGAAACAGACTGTAACAACGGCAAAAGCCAAGAACCCGAAGCAATCCCCCCGCTGTCTACAGCAGAGCCAGCACCAGAACTCTCCGAAGCAGTACCCGAAACTCCCGAAAAAGAAACAGGATTTCTGCCAGTTCTGAAAAACCGAAATTTTTTAGCACTGTGGAGCGGGCAAGTTTTTTCCCAACTAGCAGATAAAGTTTATCTCGTACTGACGATCGCCCTCGTAGCCAGCCGCTTTCAAGCGCCAGATCAAACCATCAGCAGATGGGTATCGGCAATCATGATCGCCTTTACCATTCCCGCAGTGCTGTTCGGGGCTGCCGCAGGCGTGTATGTCGATCGCTGGTCGAAAAAAGCAGTGCTCGTCGCCACAAACCTGCTGCGGGGAGGCTTTGTTTTAACCTTGCCCGTGCTGCTGTGGCTCTCTGACGGGTGGGAACTCGGTCAACTGCCGCTCGGATTCTGCTTGCTGCTGCTAGTAACATTCCTCGTTTCGACCCTAACTCAATTTTTCGCCCCAGCAGAACAGTCAGTGATTCCCCTAATTGTGGAACGCCGCCACCTGCTATCAGCAAACTCCCTCTACACCACAACCATGATGGGTTCGGTGATTATTGGCTTCGCAGTCGGAGAACCCTTACTAGCTTTAGCCGACACCCTATTTTCCAACCTCGGCGGCGGACTCGGCATCGGCAAAGAATTAGTAGTAGGGGGAAGTTACGCCTTCGCCGGAGTGCTGTTGCTGTCGATGAAAACAGGCGAAAAAAACGAAGTCGAACACGAACCGCCACACCCCTTAGCAGATTTGCGAGATGGCCTGCGTTACATCAACGATCAACCGAAAGTCCGCAATGCTTTAATTCAACTAATTATTCTATTTTCCATTTTTGCAGCCTTGGCAGTTCTAGCAGTGCGGCTGGCAGAAATCCTCCCCGGTATGAAAGCGTCGCAATTTGGCTTTTTGCTGGCGGCGGTGGGCGTCGGAATGGCTGGTGGGGCGACGACAGTCGGCTATCTCGGCCACAAATTTTCTCACTCCCAACTGAGTTTAATCGGATCGATCGGCATGGCACTTGCTCTGATGGGCCTTTCTGCATTTACACATCATTTGTGGCTATCGGTGCTGTTCATTACCCTGTTAGGTTTATTTGCCTCATTGGTAGGAGTGCCGATGCAGACTACAATTCAAGCAGAAACCCCAGAAGAAATGCGGGGAAAAGTCTTCGGGCTGCAAAACAATGCCACTAATATCGCTTTGAGTTTACCGTTGGCTTTGGCCGGTGTAGCAGAAACTTTTCTGGGTTTGCCGACAGTATTTTTGGGTTTAGCAGGATTAGCGATCGCTGGCGGTGTCTTAACCTGGTATATTTCCCGTAGCACTAATAGCAAAGTCGATCGAATCTAAAAAATAACAAACTCTGATTTACTCGAATGCACATCGCTTGGCTAGGAAAAAAATCACCTTTTTGCGGTAACGTCACTTACTCCAGGGAAGTCACCAACGCACTATTAGACCGGGGATACCAGGTCAGTTTCCTGCACTTTGCCCAAGAAGCGGGCCCACTGGACAGGAACAATACGGGGTGGAACATGGCAAATGGTTCATGGGGAAAGGGAATTGCTCAAACCTCATATACCACTTCGCTTTCGTCCGCCAGTTGCAACGAAGTCTCTTTACCCTGTCACTACAAATCGCAAATTTATACGATTCCGACTCTCAAGTCCCGCACAGTGCTGATGAAATCTCTGCGGCGGCTGAAACCCGATGTGGTTCACGCTTCCCTGACACTTTCACCTCTAGACTTTCTGCTGCCGGAAATTTGTCAAGAATTGAATTTGCCTTTGGTGGCGACTTTTCACCCGCCGTTCGATCGCAAATTGCGAAATTTGACATCGGGAACCCAACACCTGATGTATCAACTGTACGCTCCGTTTTTGGCGAACTACGACTCGACGATCGTTTTTTCTCAGATTCAGCGGGATATATTGGTCAAGTTGGGAGTGCCACAGGAACGGGTGGCTGTGATTCCCAACGGCGTGGATGCTGTTAAATATTCGCCCGGGCCTTCGGGGTTGAAGTCGGAATTAAAAGCCGATCGAATTTTTGTTTACCAAGGCCGCATTGCCCCGGAAAAAAATGTCGAGGCTTTGCTAAAGGCCTGGAAACAGTGCAATTTTGGCCCTGGGAACGTATTGGCGATCGTAGGCGACGGGCCCCTAGCAGCCTCGCTGCAACTGTTTTACGGCGAAGATGATGGCATTGTGTGGCTCGGATTTGTTGCCGAGGATGAACGCCGGATCGAAATTCTGCGGGGTGCAGACGTATTTATTTTGCCTTCTTTGGTGGAGGGACTGTCGCTGTCGCTACTGGAAGCGATGGCCTGCGGTTTAGCTTGTTTGGCAACCGATGCCGGTGCTGACGGCGAGGCCTTGGAGGAAGGTGCGGGGATAGTTTTGAACACTCAGCGGGTACGGAGTCAGTTGCAAACGTTGCTGCCACTGTTTTGCGATCATCCTGAGTTGGGAATGCTGCTTGGTCAAAAAGCACGCCAACGAGCGCTCGATCGTTACACTCTCAGTCAGAATATAAGTGAGTTGGAAAAGCTGTACTCAGAGGTTTTGCAAAAGCAGCGCGTGCCGCTTCGGGGGTTGGCATAGGGAGGAAGCTTGGCAACGGATGTAACGGATGTAACGAAAAGGAAGTCGTGTCTCTACCCGTGGATATTTACTCGTTACCAGGCTGGAGCCTGGTAACGCAGATCCGGAGGCTCTGCCTCCATTTTCCAGCCGAGGCAGAGCCTCTAGATATGGGTTCCCAGGCAGATCCTGGGAACCAGTCAACATTGCTAGTTGCCTAACCTCCCGGGCGCAAATAATCCAAAAGTCGATCGCCCGAATCAGCCCGAATCAACGCAACAACAACATCTGGTAAACTTCCCAAACTCGGATAAACCAAATAACGAGCTTCCCATCGCGGCCCAAACTTATCTTTAAAACTGTGCAATCCCTTAAAATTATAAAACTTGCTCAAGTGCTCCGAAAGATAAATCAAAACCTTTTCCAACCGCCCGGATTTCTCAGCTTCTCCGACTCCCGCCAAAGCCGATAAACCCAAATCAAATTCTGCATATCCCAATGCTTGACAATGCTGCAACATCGAAGCAAACAAACACTCCATCGTGCCATTTTCCACCTCAGTGCGACGCCGCATTAAATCAACTCCAACTACCCCATCTCCCGCCGATATCATATTAGCAAAAGCACTAATTCTACCGTCGGGAGTGTGGATGGCTACGGCGCGAGTTTCCCGCAAATATGCCTCGTCAAACCAACCCACCGAAAACTTTTTTTCCGCACCCTGAACCATTTGCAGCCACTCGTCGCTCACGAGTTTCATTTGCCGCATCAATTCGGAACTTAAAGGAGGTTCGTAAAATTCGATTTGATAACCGGCCTTTGTAAGTCTGTTGATAGCAGTTCTCAAGTTTTGATTGCTCTTGCCTTTGAGAGTAAAAGTTTTGAGATTGACAATAGCTTCTTCGCCAATTTGCACCACTCGAAAACCGAGAGTAGAATACATTTCTAGATCCTGGGGCAAAGTTTGATAAAATGCTGGATACCAATCATTGCGCTCGCAAAATTCTTGAAACCCTAGAATTGCTTCTTTGCGGTCTTCAGCAGGCCCGATGGGGTCTCCCAAAGCAATCGCACCTCTACCTTTCGGCACATAGGCGATCGTACTTTTTCCCGAAAAACTAAAATAATAAGATTTATCTGGAAGCAAGGCCAGTCTCGCTAGCGTAGTCCGCCCGTATTTTGCTACAACTTCTTGAGCTTTATTCCGTTCTGAAATACTTGCCGAATTTCGCAGCAGCACCGGCCGCAGCAGCATCAAAAGTGCGTAACCAAGCGTTACCGTACCCACAGCATAAATCGAATCCGCAAAAAAGTTAGCAAACCGAGTTTGCGGAACCAACCCCGCATTGTCCGCCGTAAAAAACATGGCAAAAGTCTGGAACAAAGCTCTGTATAAATCAAAATTAACCGCTTGTCCGTTAACTTTAAAACCCCCATCCAGAATGTAAAAACCCGCCGTCCCGTAAGCCAGCGTAAACAGCAAAGCCCCCAGCAAAACCCGGATTCCTTGAGCAATGGAAGGGCGATCGGATTTAGCCGTAAACGTCTTTCGCATCACCAACAACTGAAACAGCAGCACCCCAGAAAGCAAGCTTTCTTCAACATCCAATCCCTTGACTAAATGAATTACAATAGAAACGATTAACAATCCCACAGTCAGCAACCAAGCAATCCGCTTGCGCCGCCACAAATTAGTTGCCAGAGTTAGCAGCATAAATCCGATAACTGCTGCAAAAAAATGCCCGCCCGCACGCACGGGAAAAGGGAAAAATGGTTCTACCCAATTTCGGCGATCGGGTAAACTGGGAGTTACAGCAGACAGCAGGTTAATAACTCCTACCAATCCGGTTAAAAATGATGCTGTCCCGAGTCCAATCCTAGTTTTTTGGGGTAACACTGTTGACATTTCTAATTTTTATGTGTTGCCAGTGATATTTTAAACTGTTTTCCAACATAACTCAAAGAATCGGCTAAATGCTTGTGCCAATAATTCCAACCGACATCCGGGCCAACAATCCCGTGTCCTCCGGGAAATTTGTTAAACTCGTTGGCTATACCCAAACTGTTTAATTGCTCGTGAAACTTTTGAGTGGAAATCAGAAAATTTTCGTCTGCTTCCCCCGCATCCAAATAAGCGCGCAACTGCTGTTTATCTTTAACAGAAAGTGTTTCCACTAAATATTTAGGACTGTTAGCCTTGCCGCTTTGATCTGTAAAATAACCGCTGTGGCTGAACAGAATATTAAAATTATTCAAGTAGCGCAAACCGATATTAAAAGCTCCCCAACCCCCCGAAGATTGTCCTCCCATTGCCCAGAATTTGGGGTCTTCCAGCGTTCTGTAGCGCGATTTTACGATGGATACTAACTCGGAGCCGATCGCGCTTCCCACCTTACCGTTGGGCCCGTCAAAATACTGCGGGTCCCACAAAGGGCTCGTACCCCGCTTGTCGTTCCCGTCAGGAGTAACTACAATTGATGGCGGCAATCTTTTGCTTTTATATAAATCGTGAAGCACAGAAGTAACAGCAGCTTTGTCCTGATAAGCGCGCGCGTCTCCGTGCCCGCCGTGCAGCAAAAAAATCACTGGATAGCGCTGTTTGGGATTTTTTGCGTACCCAGGCGGCAAAATTAAGCCGTAGGTGCGCTCTGAATTCATAGCTGCACTTTTATATGTTTTGAGTTGAAAATTTAAGTCAGCATCAGCCACTACTTTCGGAGGGTCTAACTGAGGTGCTCCGGCAATAAAAACGTACCAGTATCCACTCGCACTGAGGAGGAGGATTGTACCGGCACCGATACCTAAAACTTTTCCCAGCCACTTAGGCATAATGTTAGTTGACAGTTGACGGTTGACAGTTGACGGTTGTTGGTTGTTGATTATTTGTTATTTGTTATTTGTTACATATAAAATCATTAATACCCAATGCCCCATGACCAATTCCCGATTCCCAATTCCCAATGCCCCATGCCCCATGCCCCATGCCCAATGCCCAATGCCCCATCCCCAACAAAATGACTTATCAAAATCCCGCTCCTACAGTTGATATTATCATCGAATTAGCCGATCGCCCCCATCGGCCGATCATACTCATCGAACGCCGCAATATTCCCTACGGCTGGGCAATTCCCGGCGGTTTTGTCGATTACGGGGAAGCGGTAGAAACGGCGGCAAAACGCGAAGCTTTAGAAGAAACGAGTTTGAATGTAGAATTAATTGAGCAATTTTACGTTTATTCTGACCCCAATCGCGACGCCCGCGAACACACTATCAGTATTGTATTCTTGGCTTCTGCAACGGGCGAACCTCAAGCCGCCGACGATGCTAAAAGTTTACAGATTTTTGAATCTTGGCAGATTCCCCATCAATTATGTTTCGATCACGATCGCATTTTACGAGATTATTGGCGTTACCGTCATTATGGATTGCGGCCGCGTTTGTAGGGTGAGAATTTGTTAACCGCAGATGCACGCGGATTAACGCAGATTAATTGCTATGATTTATCGGTGATTTATCTGTGTTAATCTGCGGTTAAATTCATTAAACTAAATTCTATGGCAAGCTTGACAATATTAGGCGGAGGTGCTTGGGGTTCGGCCTTGGCAAATCTGGGAGGCAAAAAAGGCGATCGAGTTAATTTGTGGTCGCGCAGCAGTTCTGTTAATCTAGAGTCTGTGATAACGGGTGCAGATGTTGTTGTTTCCGCAGTTTCTATGAAAGGAGTTGGAGCAACGGTCGATCGACTTTTGGCTTTACAGTTAAGTCCCAGTACAATTATAGTTACCGTCACCAAAGGTTTAGACCCCGCGAGCACGCGCACTCCGTCTCAAATTTGGCAAAATGCCTTTCCTAACAATTCAATTGTGGTACTTTCGGGCCCGAATCTTTCCGAGGAAATTCAGCAGGGGTTGCCGGCGGCAACGGTAGCGGCGAGTTTGGATTTAGCGGCGGCCAAGCAAGTGCAAAATATTTACAGTTCCGATATTTTTCGGGTTTATGTGAATGAAGACCCGCTGGGGACTGAGTTAGGTGGAACTTTGAAAAATGTATTTGCGATCGCCGCTGGTGTTTGCGACGGTTTACAATTAGGAACTAATGCTAAATCTGCTTTGCTGACTCGCGCTTTGCCGGAAATGATTCGGGTGGGAGTTCGTTTGGGAGCTCGCGCAGAAACTTTTTACGGTTTGTCTGGTTTGGGAGATTTGCTGGCTACTTGCAACAGTCCTTTATCGCGCAATTATCGGGTTGGTTTCGGATTAGCTGAAGGCAAATCTTTGGAGCAAATTTTGCACGAATTGCAGAGCACTGCTGAGGGTGTCAATACTACTAATGTGTTGATTGATTTAGCTAATCGACGCGAGATAGAAGTGCCTGTTTCTCGTCAAGTTTACCGCTTGTTGAATGGGGAAATTACTCCTGAACACGCTGTTTTATCGCTGATGGAACGCACTTTAAAACCGGAGTAATATTAAAATAATTACCAGATATTTAGAGCAGCATCACTGAGAAAGAGTTTCTTAAAAAAGGCGCTCTAATTTTTTGTATACTTCATCATCGTTACGCTTACCAACTAGAAGAATTTCTACCAAATCTTCTTCGGGATTAAAGCTGTAAATAATCCGATACTCGCCACTATCTACCCGATAATAACCCGGATATCCGATTAATTGCTTGCTATCATTAGGTAAAGGATCGACATTCAGCGCTAACACTTTTTTAGCAATTTGAGCCGCTATTTTAGGTTGCAAACCCTTGAGAAAGTCGAGAACTGTTTGTAAACCATCAAGTTTCGCCATTTGCCAGTTGTTGTAGTGTTTCTACAAAGGTTTTAGTACCAACCATTTGAGACTGACTCAGGGCAGATTTTGCTGCTTTTCCTAAAAGCATATCTTCTAATTCCATCAGTCGCTCTATCAAGCGCTGATAGGCATCAGCGGACATAATTACGTGGCTGGGCTGCGATTTATCTGTGAGTAAAACTGGCTCCACAGCAGCTCGATTAAAGACTGTCCCCTGTGGATTACATACTTCTGCGAGGGTGTAACTTTGCATGACAGATGTTATGAGCGTGGGTTATGTCTATTTTAGGCAAAATCGGCAGGGATTGGGAGGTCGATCGATATTTGGGATTACACAAAGTAGGACTTACGCAAAAAAACCGGTTTTTGAGCAAAATCGTGCACATCTGGGAGAACTTTCGCAGCAGTCGCCAGCCGTATTTTTCCTGCATTGCGTAATACCGCCTTCTAGAGTGACCCTACCATCTAAGACTGTTCCTGATCATCAGGGGCGGGTTTCACCAACCACAATTGTTGAAAACTAAGGATCTCATAAACCCGCCCCGCCCCTACATGAAGGATGCAACCGGACATGATATAAGCGGGGTAAATACGATCTATTTACCGCCGTAATAAAAAGCGATTTCTTTCTCTTTCAGTGGTGCAAAGTTGGCTGCCACCAGCATTTTATCGAGTTCCTCTTGTCCGATGTGTTTGACACCGATTCGGACAATGCGCGATCGCATGGTATTTGACACACCACTGCGCTGTCTGCCGGCTTCTAAGCCCATCACTTGCTCGTATAGGTCTAATTTTGCCTTGGGAATCGGAGTGCCGTCAAAGTCGATTCCAGAGGCGATCGCAACATCGATCGCATCTGCACCAGTTGTAGATTGAGCCGCTGAGTTTGTTTCTGAAGACATTGTGCAAATTAAATAAAAAGGACGATCGTCATTAAAAGTAGTTTAGAGCCAAAAGTACCAAAAGTGAAATAAACTAAACATATTCGATTCAGGACTATTTGACTGAGATATTACACCAATGTCAGCAACAGGCTTTCCGGCCTGTTCCACAAGAAAATTAATTCTTTGTAGAACAGGCATCTTGCCTGTTCAGAAAAGGCTTATTGAAATTGGTGCAAGATATCAGTTTAACACAAGGGCGATCGCACTTAGCATTTCTTCAAACAACGGATTGCCAAAACTCATCAATTGCAGTGAAGCATTTTCCTCAAAGATATCCGGGTAAAATGTGATATAATAATCGCGACTTTTATAGTTAAGCTGCCAAGTGCGATTTTCAGAGCGATCGAAGATAGCGCCAATCTGCTTTAAAATCAAAGAATTGACAAACAAATTTTCGATGGTTTCAGGAAACAGAGAAGTCGGCGGCAGAGGTTGACGGATTTCTTGCAAGTCTGATTCTACATCCATCGCTACCATTTCATCAAGGGCAGGACGCAAAGGCGGCGCGTCTAAAATGCGATCGAACTCTCCCAACAAAACGCCCTCTTCTTCGGGATCTGCACTCATCACAGCCTGTGCGATGAAAGTGGGAACTGTTGCGAGAATCGGTTGCAAATTACCGACAACGGTTTGAAAAGCATCGATGCGATCGCGCAATTTCTTGTAAACCTTCGCCTCTACTGTTCCGTCATAGTAAAAATTGTGTATTCTGACGGTATCATAAATCTGCCCGATGCGATCGAGTCTGCCGATGCGTTGTTCGACTCGCATGGGATTCCAAGGCATATCGTAGTTGATTAAAACACCGCAAGTTTGCAAATTTAGCCCTTCCGATGCGGATTCGGTACAAAGTAAAATTTTGATGATTTCTTGTCGGAATTGGGTTTTGATTTGTTCTTTCGGAAAAATTCGCCATTGACCATTTTGATACAACTCTCCGCCGCGCCCGGAATAGCAAGCAATCTGAGCACCATATAATTGTTGTAAAGCAGTTCTGAGATAATCCATTGTGTCGGTATATTGCGTGAAGACGATCGCACTTTCGCGCTGGATTAGTTCTTGACGCAAAATTGTGATAAAATGCGAAAGCTTGCTATCTTCGCCAGTATTCTCGAATTGATAAAGTAAATCTTCTAAATATTTAATTTCTTCAGGATCGGCTGGTTCAAAATAAGATTCCATTCCTTCCAAAATCACATCATCGGCATCATCTAAATCGAGAAAATCATCCTCAGTAATGCTAATTCCTTCGAGGCGGCGCTGTAAAGATTCGCGGATCGCATAAAACGAACTTGTCAGGCGTTTGCGGTAAAGAGTCATCAAAAATCCTAACGCTTTGCGGTTGTCTTTTTGCGCTAGATTGTAAAAGTGCCGCACGTAATTGCTGACGGCGAGATAAAGCGGCACTTCGCGGTTATTTTCTAAAGTAATTGCATTGTCTGTGACTGCGCGGTGGGGAATATCCCGATCCAACAATCCCCGCTGATAGTATTGGCGCAAGGTGTCGCGGGTGTGGCGGAACATCAAATCTTTGAGGGGAGTATTCACTGTCAAATATTGGCGGGAAGCGGCGATGAAATCCGTGTCTTCAGCAACTTGTTTTGGGTTGACTCGCTGGTTTTTTTCCCAGACATCTCTCAGTTTATAATATAACAATCGATCGCCCTTCTGTAAATATTCCTGCAACCGAGCACAGGGCGAACCCCCTTGCTGGAAGTAATCCACAGACATCTGCTGCCAAAAATTCAAGGTTTGGCGATCGGGCTTTTCCGACAGCGTGCTAAAATAATTGCAGAAATTCTCACCGTAAGACCAATGTCCGCGCATTCCGAGAAGGTGCAATAAATCGAAAACTTCGATCGCGTCAATCTGCATCGGCGTGGCGGATAATAATAAGAGGGATCGACTTTTTTCTCGCAACTGCTGCATTAACTGTAGCAACCGATTCGGAGTTTCCTTGCGGTTTTGCGGGCTTTGGCGGCGGGCGTGATGCGCTTCATCCAGAATCACCAAATCCCACGGTTGCGCGTCTAGGAGTTCTTTGGTACGATCGCTCCGACGGACTAAATGAGATGATGCTAAAATTAGATTTTGGGAATTCCAAGGATTTGTTATTGGTTGTTGGTTATTGGTTATTGGGGAATTACCTGCGGGGACAAGTTCACCTTTCGTATAACTCCAAAAGTGCAGATTGAATTTTTCGCGCAACTCTTCATGCCACTGCGGCTGAATGCTAGCCGGTGCTAAAATTAACACACGTCTGACTTTTTTACTGACAAGCAAGTAACGGAGAATCAACCCAGTTTCGATAGTTTTTCCCAATCCAACTTCATCCGCAATTAAGAAACTTTTCGGAAAATTTGGCGCAACTCGGCGCAATATTTTAACTTGATGCGGCCAAGGTTTAATCGGAATTGATTTCAAACAATAATCGAGACAACTCGGCGAAGCGTACAAACTGAGAAGCGGTTCAAATTTAGCATAATCTAGGAATAGTTCAGAATCCCCAACAACTCCTCCTAAATCCCGACTCCTAACATCCGCTACATCCGCTACAAAATCCGTTGCCGAACCTTCCTCATCCGCTACAAAATCCGTTGCCGCACCTTCCTCCCGACTCCACACAGGTTTACTGCTAGGCGCATAGCTGAGCAGCTTATTTTTCACCGCTTCCGGCACTTCAAAAACGCGCACATTCGGCGATAAATTGTTCCACAACTGTTCAAACCGAAAAATCTCTTCAGAAACTCGTTCAGCATCTCTGCCACCTTCCCAAGCACAATAAACGTGGAAAGATTCAACATTACTTTCCCAACCGCTGAGAGATTCGTTATTGGAACCGCTAAAAGCTAATTGTGCGCCGTTACAGTCGGTGAAAATGCCCACTTTTTCGTGAAAAATATGCTGGCGATCGAGTAAACTTTCAGTATCGACTGGTAAGCCGTTAGATTTGAGGGGAACGGCGATTTTAAGATCGAGATAACTGTTTTGAATCAGCCAACTGAGGATTTCAAAATGTTTGAGTTGGGCGAAGGTTTTGGGCGGCTGTAAATCGGTATCGAGGCGCATGGTAACTGCATCTCGGAGGGCGTAACCTTGTTGGATAGCTTGCAAGTCTTGCGGGCTGAATTGACGGCCCATGATTAATCGCATCCGCCCTTGATTGTGCAGCATCGCGCCCAATCCCTGCGCTACTTTGCTGAGGATGGCGCTGTTGAAAAAGCCGGATTTGCGATCGTACTGTAGAGCACATTCTAGCGCGGGAATGTAGAAATCGGCGATCGGGTTATTTTCGTTGCTAGAATAGCTAATCCGCCAGGGATAATCTGTTAAATTCATGTTATTAGTTATTTGTTATGTGTCACAATCCTCGATCCCCCTAAATCCCCCTTAAGAAGGGGGACTTTGAATTAAACTCTTGTCCCCCCCTTATTAAGGGGGGCTAGGGGGGATCTCTTCTCTTGTTAGTTAGGTTTTTATCCTTGGGTGGGGGCGGGTTATTTGTTATGTGCCACAATCCTCGATCCCCCTAAATCCCCCTTAAGAAGGGGGACTTTGAATTAAACTCTTGTCCCCCCCTTATTAAGGGGGGCTAGGGGGGATCTCTTCTCTTGTTAGTTAGGTTTTTATCCTTGGGTGGGGGCGGGTTTACGAAATAATTAATCTTAGGCAATTATTGTTGGTAAAACCCGCCCCTTGTATCTTAAAAGAGTGAGTCAGGCGATTGCCACGTCATTGATTCGATCATACCGACAAGTGGGCGATCGTACCGATGATCAGTTGATCGTACCGATGATCAGTTGATCGTACCGATGATCAGTTGATCGTACCGATCGACGAAGTGAATCTAAAGAAACAAGGAAAGTTTTGTAGAAACGGTTCTGTAACAGGCGAAAGTGTGAGCAAGAGGACATCAGAAATCGGTGAAGTTGGCCCGCCCCTTAGACTAAACAAGTCTGTTGTGTAGATAAGCTCCCATTACTG
>NZ_JAUBRC010000081.1:0-17280 GCF_036701635.1 Microcoleus sp. N9_B4
GTGGCTGGAAACGCTATGTACGGGCTTTCACCGTGATTTACGTTTCAACGAATCGCACTAATCATTCCAATGCAACCGGAATTGATATAACAGAGTCAGTTCGCGATCGCCTGGGCGTCTAGAAACCAGGTTTCTAGGAAAATCAAAGGTTTAGTAAGGAGAAATATATGAAGAAACCCGGTTTCTCAGATCAGCGTGAAGAAGTCATAAAACCTTAAAAATGTCCTAAATGCAAGAGATTGCTTTCCTGCGATCGCATTGACATACTTATGTATTTTCACTGGTGTAGGTGCACAGTTCGCACCTTACTTAAACCGACGGTGTACCGTTTTCCCTGCACCTCTCACCTCTGAGATTAAATATTATTAATATCCAGCAAAGATCGCTTAAGATGTAATTATATAGTTAAAACCAGGAGTGACCAGATGTTTTATAAAGATAGAGTTAAGGGCATTAAAGGAGTAGTTCTAGTTATGGCAGGCATTAGTGCGATCTGCTTTTTAACTGCCTCAGCAGAAGCAACTGCACTAAATCAACCGATTGACAAAGTTCGGGCGATCGCACCCAACACTTTGGGCAATAATCAACCGCTGCAAATTGCTCAAGTTGAGGGATGTCCGAGGGCCGAAATGGTGCAATTTTTCGCAACGCCCAACTTTTCTATATACATTTGCAAAACCCAGGAAGGCGATATTTTTTACCGAGGCCTCAGCAAAATAAATGGCAGCCAAATCAATGTCATGCAAGTAACGACAGGTGACGACGGAACTTATGAAGCGACTAACGGCAATATTATCTATTCGATTAACCCAGAACGCCTGCAAGTCCGGCAGAATGGTAAGGTAATTTTGACCGAAGCTGTCATCAAGTAACACTAACTGTTATTTAATGAGAAATTAACTAAATTTAGGGTGTATTTTATTTAAGTTAAAAATTCAATATCCGCAAAAACATATTGCTTCCTTAATAATCAAAGAGAATCAGTGGTAACGCTTATAAAATTGACTAACTTTTGTTTAAATACCTCTGAATTAGGACGATCGCCACAATATCATCTACCGGCCGTGGCGGAGTCCGCATCCCCTGGGGAATCAAGCGAGAAAGTCCGGTCGGAGGGTACATTTCCCAGTAGCGTTCCTTGGCTTCCAAACTGCTGAACCTCTCGTCAACCCGAACAATTTCGATCTGCGACGACAAACTCTGCGTCAGTTTTTGTTTCCAACTCTTAGAAGTCGTTTGATCTCCCATCACTAATAACTCAATGGGAAACTGTTCGCACAAAGATTGAATAGTAGATATCGCTGCTTCCGACTGCACAACTTGATGGTAGCAGACCTTCTTATCTCTACCCATTACAGCTATGCCGCATTTGTCTTTGCCTGGATCGAAACCTAAAATCATAGCCAGTTACCTATTATTAATTACGCAAATTATTTTTTAATTTTCAAATCTCCTGGGTTTTGTGTTTGTTGTCCGGTGCGGAAAACAACGACTCCGTTTTCACGAGCAACTAAATCTATTTTAAGCGGGCCGGCGATGTAAGTGACATCAGTGGCGATCGCCTGAACGTCCAGCGGTTTCTCGTACTGCTGCAATCGCTCGATAAAACCAGCGAAAGTTTCAATCTCATTGTCTGCCACTTGAACTCTACCGCCGACAACACCGATCAGGCGAGCGCGAAATTGACAAGCTTCTATCAATTGCAGCAACTGCTGCCGCACCTGTTCGTCGGTCAAAGTCACGGGATCGACAGCAACCCCTGCAATCACATCTCCAGCGCGGAACACAACTCGATTGATTTCTGCTTCTGCAAATACCTTAATTAGCTTTTCTTCCCGCAGGTAATTAGCGCCGGCGACAATCCGCACCACGTAATCTTGACCGTCTTTAACCTGACTAATTAGTTGATCGATTTCTGCTTTAGTAATTTGAATAACCTGCTCTTTAGCCTTCTTATTTTCCGGCTGCATCAGTTCGACGGTGGTTTTATTTGCTTCTTGCAAGAGTCGATCGATCGCGCGGCTTGCCGTACCGGGATCGGTAATGCGAACCACGCCAGCAGCTAAAATTTGACCGCGCCTGATGGCAACAGTACCCTCGCGGATTGCCTGAAAATCGCGTTCCAAAATTTGCACTTGTTGCTGCAAGACAGTTTGTTGCTGTTCGAGTTGAGCTTGTTGCTGTGCCAAGGTTTCTAGGAGTGCTTCCCTCTCGGCAATTACTTTGTCGCGCTCGATAATAGTTCGATCGCGCTCAGCCAGATTTTGCATCCGCTGAGCAATTTCCTTGTCCCGCTGGGCAATTAGTTCGTTGCGATCGACAATTTCTGCGTCTCGCCTGGCAATTTCTCTCTCTCGCTTGGCAATTTCTCGATCGCGCTGGGCAATTTGAGTTTTTACCTGCTCGATTAATTGTTGGCGTTCCTCTTGCAGTTGGGCGATTTCCGCTCCTAAAGTCGTTTTTTGAGCAGAAACTGTTTTCAATTGGTTCTCGGTGCGATCGAGCTGAGCTTGTGTATTCGATCGGATCGTTTCAACCAGTTTCAATTGTTCTTCGGTGCGGGATTTAGCCGCTTCCACACTGCTGAGCTGTGCTTCTGTCTGGGATTTAGCCGCTTCTACCTGACTTAACTGCTGTTCAGTTTTAGACTTGGCTGCTTGCACGCTGTTAAGCTGAGCCCGCAGCGAGTTTAATTTTGTTTGCGTCCGAGCTTGCTCGGCATTAGCTGCTTGGAGGGATTGATTAATTTGCTCTAATTTGGATTTAGCTTGCGCTTGAGCGGTTTTGGCTCCATTTAATTCAGTTTCAACTCGATTTTTTTCTTGAGTGGTTTCTTTGAGTTCTCTGCGGGCTTGGTTGAGCCTTTTTTGAATCTCGTCTATTTGAAAAACCCCGGTTCGCAGCGGCTTGCTAGTCGCAAACAAAATACCCAGAGTCAGTGCTGACAGGATGCTGCCGGCCATTACTGTCACAACAACAGCAGTATCGCGGGGGCGAAGTTTGAACAAGCTCAACCTTGCCTTGCCGACTTTCGTCCCAAGGCGATCGCTGACAGTGGCGATCACACCCCCCAACACTAAAATTACAAATACCAGGATGTATCCAGCAGTCATTCCGATTTTAGATTTTGGATTTTGGATTTTGGATTGAATCTAAAATCCAAAATCCAAAATCCTATACTTTCTCGGCATCAAGTGAATTGCTGGCTTAGGGCCACCGGGTTGTGGACTGTGATCTTTTTCTTGTGGATCGAGATCATGGTTTCTTGTCTGAGATCCCCCAGCAAACGAGTCACAGTTACCCGCGTCGAGCCGATCGCTTCGGCGATCGCCTGGTGGGACAGCTTCAAATCTATCGTAATCCCCTCTGTACCGGGCACGCCAAAATCCCGGCACAGAATCAGCAAAAAGCTGACAAGTCTCGAACCCATATCTCGGTGCGCCAGCGTTTCAATCATCATCTCGGTTTGCAAAATCCGAGACGACAGTCCCCGCAGCATCACCATCGACAATTCCGGGTCTTCCTTGAGCGCTTTCTCGACTTGTTCGATCGGCAGCGAGATCAATTCCACCGGCGTAAAGGCTACCGCGTGGTAAAACCTGTCCGATCGGTGTCCCGTAATCAGAGACAGCACCCCAAATACGCTATTTTCGCGCAGGAGGGCGACTGTAATTTCTTCCCCTGCTTCGTAAACCCTGGAGAGCTTCACAGCACCTCTAATGAGAACGTAGACGCGCTCAGCCGGGTCTCCAGGGAAAAAAATTGTCTTGCCCCGTTCAAAGGTTTCCACAATGGGTGGAAACGCCCCGCCGCTGATTTGGCGGAACACGGCTGCTAGCGGTCTATCATGCGTCACGACTAGATCCTTTGTACTAATCAATACTTTATAACTTGCCGATTAACCTTATTGAGTAAATATACTGCCCAACCTCCAATATCCAAGGATTCTGTTACTTCCATCTAATGTTAAGGTAAACACGCACTGTATGATTAAATCTAGCCCTTCTCTTAACTTTTTCAATTCCGCCCCCATGTAGCTCCACAGCAAAATTAATATCAATTGTGTCTCAATTGTGTCTCAATTGTGTCTGAATCAGTTAAAGCTGAATCAGTTGTGTCTAAACTGGCGGGGTTGTCGCAGAGAGCCAATGAGAACGGTGCAAGTTGCTTCTAGAAGAAATACAGATGATAGATTTGACCGGAAAAAATGCTCTTGTTACGGGCATTGCCAACAATCGCTCGATCGCCTGGGGCATCGCTCAGCAGCTCCACAAAGCTGGGGCCAACCTCGGCATAACTTATTTGAAGGACGAGAAAGGCAAGCACGAGCGCAAAGTCGCTGAACTGGTGGAACCGCTCAATCCCAGTCTGTATTTGCCCTGCAATGTCCAAGACGAGAGCGAAATTGAGTCTACTTTTCAAACTATCGCCGACAAGTGGGGCAAGTTAGATGTCCTGATCCACTGTCTGGCTTTTGCTGGCAAGGACGAACTTTCGGGAGACTTCACCAACACTTCGCGCCAAGGTTTCTCCAATGCTTTGGATATTAGCGCTTACTCGCTGGTGCGGCTTTGTGCTGCTGCTAAACCCCTGATGGCCGAGGGCGGCAGTATTGTGACCCTGACTTACTTGGGCGGCGTCCGGGTAGTTCCTAATTATAATGTGATGGGAATTGCTAAGGCGGCTTTGGAAATGAATGTTCGTTATCTGGCTGCTGAACTGGGCCCGTTAAATATTCGGGTAAATGCGATTTCTTCTGGCCCGATTCGGACTCTGGCTTCGTCAGCAGTTGGCGGTATTCTGGACATGATCCACCACGTTGAGGAAGTGGCCCCGCTGCGGCGGACGGTGACTCAGCAGGAAGTGGGAAATGCTGCGGCTTTTCTGTGCAGCAATCTCGCTAGCGGAATTACGGGTCAAGTTTTGTATGTCGATGCCGGTTACGAAATCATGGGAATGTAACGGTAGTCGAGAGTTTTGAGTTATGTAGGGGCGGGCTTAGACAATAAACTTTAACTTTAACAAGTAAGTTTTATGCAAAAGCCGCCCCTTTCGAGAGTTTTGAGTTTTGCATAATTCTCTTAACTAAACACTTGAGAATCAGCGCTGATCAAGCTGTAATCTTCAATTATATTATGTCCGGTCGATTACCCCTAATACGGTAGGGGCGGGTTCACGAAAAATATCTGCCAATAATTGACAATATCAAAAACCCGCCCTTTTAATCGCTCGATCGGACATGATATTACTAATTATCAATAACTAATGAATGACCAATTGCGAATTATGGAGATAATCGATCGCCCTTCTCTTCCTCCTGCAAGTTCAGTTCAACCAGGTAGGGCCGCCTTGGTGAAACGCACGACACTGGAAACGGATGTCACTGCTAGCCTCAATCTCGACGGTGTGGGAACTTGCAAGGCGTCTACGGGGATTCCGTTTTTAGACCATATGTTGCACCAGATTGCTTCTCACGGATTGATCGATTTGGATGTGCAGGCGATCGGGGATTTGGAGATTGACGACCACCACACAAACGAAGATGTGGGAATTACCTTGGGCCAAGCCCTAGCAAAAGCTGTCGGGGATCGATCGGGCATTTCTCGCTTCGGACATTTCATCGCACCTTTGGATGAAGCTTTAATTGAAGTAGTGCTAGACTTTTCGGGACGCCCTCACTTAAGTTACAGCTTGGAAATTCCCAACCAGCGGATCGGCACTTACGATACCGAATTAGTGAAAGAGTTTTTTTCGGCGGTGGTGAACCACACTCAAATGACACTGCACATTCGACAGTTGCAGGGCGGGAATTCTCATCACATTGTGGAAGCGGCGTTTAAGGCATTTGCGCGAGCTCTGCGGATGGCGGTGGAAATCGATCCGAGGCGCGCCAGTCGGATTCCGAGTTCTAAAGGGGTTTTGTAGTTTGGGGTTTGCAGTAGCGTTTGGGCGCTACTGCAAAGCTGTAAATCAAAATATATCTGCTATATAGTTAAAAACACCTTGACTTCCCTCACCGTACTTTCCGATAAATTCAGCGATTAGTCGATCGCTACACCTTTCTATAGCATCAGCAATAGAACTTTGTGCTAAAACTTGACTGGCAGATTGACGCAAAACTTCAAACAAATTTACAGTAAAATCAGTATCTTCACTGACAAAATCCCACAGTTCTCGACCTATTAAAGTGATCATTTCCGAATTGGGCAAAATTTGCTTCAGCAAACCAAGTGTTACAGTTTTATTAGTTCTTTTGCCGTAAGCTATACCAATATAAGCGCGATCGCCCTCCTGAATTTTTTCCTCAATTTTGGCAGCCCAATATACTATCTGGCCTTTATCTATATCATTCGGGCCGCTTTTTACCTGTATCCAGAATTTCTCGCCATCACTGGTAGTTTTAATTGCGTCCCATCCTGACTCTTCCGGTGGACTTTCTGCACTTTCAGAGCAAGATATCAATAGTTTTTGAATAAAAAATCCCATTGAAGTGACAATAGACCTAGTAGCAGTCATATAAACATTAAGCCTAACAACTTCTTCGGGAGTGTCCAGATTTAACGCCCTAATTAAAAATGGGTTGGGATGAATTTTCCCTAAAGTCAAATTTTCAACCATAACTAGCTGTCGCCCAGTAAAATCTCGACAAATGCTGGCTAAAAAATTTTCAGCGATAGTAAGTTGCAGCGACAGTTGGCCTGAAGATATAAATGCTAAAATGCGTTCAATCTCATCGGGAGTAAATCTGAGCAGTCTTTTGCCAGAGATGCTGCTGATGCCGTTTCTGAGTGTTGCGGCTTCTAAGTTAAAAAATTCTTCTAACTCCGCAAAGTGACTGGCGAAAGAGCGAGACTTGCTGGCTGGCACTCCTACTTCTTTTTCTAAAACAAATGCTAATAATTCATGAAGTTGCTCTGACACTTTTATTTCTCCTAGACTCTGCTTTAAATATTACTTAAATGAAAAGAGAAAGCTGAGAAGAAATTCGTAATTTACTAAAATCCAAAAGCAAGAGCATCAAGCATATACTTACCCTTCTCCCGCCCAACTTCTTGATATATATCCAAAAGTTCTTCGTAAGCAGTCTCTCCCCCTATAATATTCCAAAACTCATGTCCCATAATGACAGCTTGTTCAAAGGGCGTGTACTTCCTTGCCACTGGCCATTGAAAATCTGAACGATTTGGCCCGTAAGGATTGTAAGCCATAGCATAATAAGATTGAGCATCGGGCCGAGACAGTCCGCACAGTAAATGATATCTCAGCAGTCGTTGAATTACCTCCAAGCATTGTCCTTTGTTGGGTTTCGATCCTTTAATTTCAAAGAAAAATTTTCTCCCGTCATGAGATAGCACGTACAAATCTGCTTTGACTTTGACCGATCGCGTAACTAAATGGTTAGTTTTTTGAGCCTCAAGAACAGCTTCTATCATTTCTTCAAAAGCAGGTTTATTTTCATTTTTGTCTGCTGACTGCTCAAATAGCGCTATCTGACGCTCAATTTCATGGATAGCCTCTATGCTAACTTCGCCAGAAATTTCATAGCTTCTGCTTGCTTCTTGGTGATGTTCCAAAGCAATGAGTTTTGCACATTCTTCATAAGTTGTGCCCAAGCTGCTGCTGAAACCTCTTTCAAACTCGTTAATCCGCAGCAACTCTGAGGGCATAATAGCAGCCTGAAACGGTTTCAATTGACCTTTAGAAGATTTGCATGATAAATATGCTGCTGGAATATCAAGTTTCGGTATTAGCCGTCCTCTGTATTGATTGACAAGGTTTTCGATGAAAACTTCTAAGTATGCTTTGATGATGGCGCGTGTAATTGAGCTAATAGCTGACATTATTTTACTGCCAATATTCAGTTTACTTTACTTGTTGCAAAAATGTAATAACTTTGTAGTTAGGACTTTAGCCCTTGCTGATGAGTTGGCAAAGAAAGGACGGAAGTCGTTACTACAAAAAGGTCGATCGAGACTTGTATTAACCACCCGCACTCTATCTATCCAAACTTCGTCAAGAACCGGAAAGCATCGAGTACGTGACTCGCGCAAACGTAAGGCGAAGTATTGTAAAAAGCTTGCCAAGCCGCCGCTTTATCTTCGTCGTATTTATCCGCTCTTTCCGGGTGTTTTCCTTGCCAATTCAGCCGCACCGCGTGACCGACTAATACATCTAAAACGATGTATTCTTCTACTTGCAATTCTGGGTTGCGCTGGGCGATCGCAGCCAACTCCATCAGCGCCTCAATATTGACTTGTCGGTATTCCGGGGCGACTATTTTATTCAGCAAATGCTCGATTTGTAGCGCAAAATTCTTTTCGCCCGGGGTCATTTCCGATAAAATGATATGGCTATCTAACCGATTGCGCCGCTCTAATTTGTCGCCAATTATCAAGCCTTTGCAGTGCCGCAGCAGTCCCCAAACACTCGGATAAAAATCCTTCGGTACGCGATTGACAGTACCTTCCATTTGCCGCTTCCGACGCCATCCTCCCCCAGGCATTGTGGGTTCTTCAGAAACTGGCGCTACTACCCATTTAATATCTTTTTCCGGCTGTTTGACGCGCAGGGATTCTTGCTGTTTGAGGATTTGATTCATTTCCTCGTATTCCGTCAACACTTGGCGCAGGCGATTTTTGATTTCAAAGGGACTTAGCTGCATTAAATGTTCGTAAGCTTCATTTTGCGTAACTCCCAATTCGCGGGCAAACTCGCTAGTCAGCAGCAAAATAAAGTAGCTAACTCTTAGCGTCAGCAGGCCTTTAAATAACTGCGGTTCGGCTTTAATTAGCAGGCCAAGGTAGATGAGAACTTCTTGAGTTAGAACTCGATCGCGAATGTCTTCTCCGCAGAATTGGCGAATTTTGTCCATCACTTCCGTATAAGAACCAGGGCGCGAAATTATCGAATCTTCGCTGTAGGCTTTACCCACAGCAATCTGCTTTTGTCGCACCAAAATGTCTGTCACCGCATCGGACAAGCTGATATCAACCTTGTCCAGCAAACCTGCGGCATGGCGGATGACTGCCCATTGGATTTTTGATTGCGAACTTTCTCCAGCTTTTATATAAACTTCGTTGAGTAAATCCACAACTTTAACTGTTTCTTGCGCCCCTCCAAATCCTGTATCAAAATTTAATCCTTTGAGTCTAACTAACGTGTGCAGCAACTCAATTTGTTCGTACAAGTTTTCTGAATCGCGCAGGCTAGTTAGCAAGAATTGAGTATTAGTTTCGCACTCTAATTTAAATTCTTGCGTGTGACCCAACGGCCAAGTTTTTTCAGGATTGTAAGTTAGATAGCTTCTGGTTTCTACTGCACCTGTCACCGGAGATTCTGTGAATTCAAAATCGTGCATAAAATCAATTCTTTCGGTGCCAGCGGTCAGCATTAACTGCTTAATATTTCCGAGTTTAACTGGCGTGTTGTTACAGTGTCCATCCCGGAATTCCTTCATTAATTCTAACAGCGCTTCCCGCCCGGTTTCCAGCATCGTGTGAGTCAGCATCAGCGTTACCGTAGGGCGTCCCAACTGATACCAGTGGCGGTGAATGTGAGCTATTTCGCTCTTGATTTGAGCTACTAAAAAATGGTAATCTAAAGTTAAGTAAAACTCTTGTCTGTTCAAAAATGAGGGGAGAAATACGATCGCCTCTTCGCGAATTTTAAACACCCGAGAAGTTGTTAAACTCCGCAGACGGCGCACGGGGCGGCCGGTTAAGCCTAATTGGTCGTTGCGTCCAATTTGCGTGTAAATAGCTGATAATTCTTTAGTCTGGCGGACTTGAATAGGTTCTACCTGTTTTGGGGTTTGCGCGGCAATGCCGTTAGCGGCTAATTCTGCTTGCAAATCTTCGTCTTCAGCTAACAGTGCAATTTGCACTAAAGGTTCTCTGTGTTGGCCCACTGACAGGTGCCTTCCCAGCGGGTCGATGTCGCCAACTGCGATTAATCCTTCGTTCAGCAATTGACCGAGAAAATACAAACTTTGCGCCCAAACGAGGGGAATATTTTCATTGGGTAAGCGCTGCTGGCTGCGGGGATTGAGCTTTTCTGCTTCTATATTTTCGGCGGGGACGTAGTACAATTCGGGTAGTAGTGGCAAACCAGAGCGATCGACTGCTAGAGATTCCAAACGCTGCTGGTACTCCTGCACTTGGGCATGATTTCCCTGAAATATGCCGTCCAACAATAAATAAGTGAAAAATAGCGGCCACTCGCATTCAATGTGCTCGAACTGCCTTAATTCTGTGGGTTCGTAGTGCAGGCGATCGGCATCTTCCAACACTGTTTGGTGTCCGTCCCGCAGAAACCGCTTGCAGCCGTATTTTCCTTGCAATTTGTCAATAATCTTATTTCGAGTCCGTTCTATTAATTCTCGATCTTCCACAGCAAAAGCCGGAAAACTAATCACGCTCAATAAAGCTGCATCTACTTCTTTTGAACTAGATTCGCGAGGCAAAAGCGATTCCAAAGTTATGCGACTTCTGGCAATTTCGTCGGGCAAAACGTGAATAACTGACGCTTGAGAACCTTGAATACCGAACAAATCCAACCCATTTATTGCTTCCAGCGCTGCTTTGGCCATTCCAACTGAACTGGCGTTCAATTCTGCATTGCCGCGATTAATTTTATGGCCTCTTTCCCAAATTCCGTAATCCGGAGTGCGGTAGGCTCTACCGATGTAGTAAACTAAATTTTGCACAAAATTGACTTCATCTATTGTAAAAATTACGTGCAGCCCGGAAGCCGTCATTTGAGCAAGAATTAATAAGAATATAGATGTAGCGTCTAACTGTAAATGTCCCCATTGGTCATCGCCGACAACAATACCTCCAGTTTGAGTATTGTATTTAGCGTGCAGGGCATCTAGGGGTGACTGAGTATTTTTAAAATGTTCTACTTTGCTCGATTGCTGCATCATCGCAAACAGCAATCCGCGCATCAGTTTGACTGTGCTGTGTTCGAGTTCAAATGTCCTGCCCTGATCGCCATCAATTTTGCGGTAAGCTAAACCTAAACCCCAAACCGCGAGAATGCTGTACACGTTGTCACGCACCCAGGCATCGGTGTAGTCGCCGTGGGCGTTAACGGCGGTACTCGCCGGCAGCAAACCAGTAATTGGATTTTGGCGCTTGAGGATGATGTTTTTGATTTGCTGGTAGTAATAATCTAACCTGGTTTGCCGCTGGGTTTTTGCGATCGCCATTTCGTTTTCCTTGTTTTTCCTGATGCGAGCCGAATTGGGGTGAATAGACTTTTAAATATATCAGAGATTAGATCATTTCTCAAGTTATCCAAACACAAAAAGGTAATTGCCATGTCTACCCACAACCACAATAACAACAGCGTTCCTTTCGTAAAAGTTGTCTACTCTACAGTGAAAATCAATGGTAAAATTGAGCTAGTACCGATGGAATGGTACGCAGACGGCTCTGTTAAAAAAATCGAACACTAATGCTCGATCGCACTTGGCTGGCAAACTCTAATAAACTTGCGCGACCCGTCGCTTACAAAAAAACCGGTTTCTGGGCCACCGAACGATGACTTAACAGACTATTGGTGGCACAAACCGGGTTTTTTGCGACCAAAACTGCTCTAGCGTCGATCGCCAATCTAAGATAATTTAAATAACTAGGTGTGTAGGAATCTCAAAGAAAAAAATATGGATCGATCGCGCCCGCAATTTTCAGTGCTGGGACTACCAGTTCACATATTAGATGATTATGCAGGTTGGCTGATGGAGCGCCTGCATCAAGGATTAGGAAGTCACGTGGTGACTTTGAATGCTGAAATGGCAATGCAAGCCGAGCAAAATCAGGCTTTAGCAGATGTAATTCGCAAAGCGGAACTGGTGATTCCCGACGGTTCGGGAGTGGTGCTGTACTTGCGGTTGCGTGGCAAACCGGCACAGCGCTATCCGGGGATTGAATTAGCAGAATCGCTGCTGCAACAAGCCGGAAAATTGCCTGATTCGGAACCACTATTTTTCTTTGGAGGTTCCCCAGGAGTGGCGGCTGCGGCGGCAGAAAATTGGCAACAAAAGGTTAACGGATTGTCGATCGCTTCTCAACACGGTTATCTTTCCGCAGATGAAGAGAAAGACTTCCGTGAAAGCCTCAAAAAAATGCAGCCAAAACTGATTTTTGTAGGCTTAGGAGTGCCACGCCAAGAGTTTTGGATTGCCGAACACCGACACCTTTGTCCTCAGTCAATTTGGGTGGGAGTTGGTGGCAGTTTTGATATTTGGGCGGGAACAAAAGACCGCGCGCCGGCTTGGTTTTGCAACAATCATTTAGAATGGTTGTACCGACTTTATCAAGAACCTTGGCGGTGGCGCAGGATGTTAGCTTTGCCGCAATTTGCATTGAAAGCTTTGGGGGATTTTCGAGCTTAAAAGTTCCCAATAGAATCGGGTTTACGGGTGTTATGGCTGATATTGCCGATCGCGCGTGAACCCGCAGCTACAATAATGGTGGTTAATTTACGTGACATGATACAGTATATTCCCGTAGAGCTGGTAAACTTAATCTAGTAAGTAGATCGGCATGAAAAAACAATAATATCTTGTCTGGGCGATCGCGAGCCAATATCTATAAAAGCCCGCAGCAAAGCCTTGTCCTCTTCACTAGATATTCTTGGGGCCCAAAGGGAGTAATAGCGAATCACCTTTAGTCAAAGTCGGATTTATGAGTAGTTCCCCAAGAAAGAAAAAAACGATCTTGTTTTTAGCAGCGAACCCTAAGAACTCTACGGTTTTGCGTTTAGGTGAAGAGGTTAAGGAAATTGCCGATGGGTTGCAACGCTCTAAAAAGCGTGAAAAATTTCAACTTGAGCAACAGTGGGCGGTAACGCCACGAGATATGCAGCGAGCTGTACTCGATTATAAACCAGAGATTGTCCATTTTTCCGGTCATGGTGTGGGAGAGGAGGGTTTAGCTCTAGAGGATGAGACAGGAAAGATTAAACTGGTAAATGCAAAAGCTTTAGCAAGTTTGTTCGAGCTGTTTATGGATCGGGTAGAATGCGTGGTACTCAACGCCTGCTATTCGGACGTACAAGCGGCTGCGATCGCACGTCATATTCCCTATGTTATTGGTATGAAGCAAGCGGTGGGAGATAATGCCGCCAGAAATTTCGCCGTAGGATTTTATGACGCACTGGCAGCCGGGGAATCTATAGAGTTTGCTTATAAGTCAGGCTGCGTTAGCATCAGTATGGCAGGTATCCCGGAAGAACTCACTCCAGTTTTAAAGAAGAAGTTAGATTTTGCTGACTTAGAGACAGCAGAACAAGCGATCGTTCCTGCTATTGACAATATACTTGAGGAGTCGTCCTCTGCGGTGGCAAATGTGCCATCGCTAGTCTCGCCTGCCGTTTTTCTCGCCAATTTAGATAACCCAGAAGGTTCTGTTAGTTTCGATTCCCCCCTATATATCGATCGTCCTCCCCTGGAATCAGACTGCTACCAAACTATTGCTAAACCTGGCGCTTTGATCCGAGTGAAATCACCCCGTAAAATGGGGAAGACTTCTTTATTACAGCGCATTTTACACCATTCAAGAGAACAGGGACATCAAACTGCCTATTTAAACTTTCAATCTGCTGATGGTAATTTTATTAGCAATCTCGATCAGTTGTTGCAATGGCTTTGTGTTGATATTACTAATCAACTAAATTTAGAAGATCGAGTAGCAGACTATTGGAAACAAGGGATGGGTAGCAAACAAAAATGCGGCAACTATTTTCAGCGCTACCTGTTAGCAACAATTACTACACCATTAACGTTAGGATTGGATGAAGTCGATCGAGTTTTTCAATATCCCCAAGTAGCGCAGGAATTCTTTGGTTTACTGCGGGCGTGGCATGAAAAAGCAAAAAACGAACCCGCTTGGAAAAAACTACGTTTAGTAATTTCCCATTCCAAAGAAGTTTATATTCCCCTCAACATCAACCAGTCGCCATTTAATGTAGGTTTATCAATTGAGTTACCAGAATTTAACCATCAACAAATTGTTGAGTTAGTACAAAAACATCAACTGAATTGGTCTGCCAGTCAGATAGAACAACTGATTGGAATGGTAGACGGGCATCCTTATCTGTTAAGAAAAGCCCTTTATGAAATTGCTCGCGGTTGTTTAACCTTAGAGGAATTTTTACAAAGTGCACCGACTGAAGAAGGAATTTACGGCGATCATTTACGTCATCATTTAATTCATCTCACTGCCGATCCAAATTTGGAAGCAGCAATGAAACAAGTAATTGCTAGTTCGGTTCCGGTACGATTAGAAGCCGAGCTAGCGTTTAAACTTCGCAGTAGGGGTTTAGTGAAGTTGCGAGGTAATGATGTGATTCCTCTGTGCAATCTCTGCCGCCTATATTTTAAAGACCGCTTGGGAGTTCATTAATTTGTACGTTGTTGCGCTTTAGCGCTAAATCTGGCGCTAAAGCGCAACAACGTACTTTTTTAAATAATTTAATTTTTGAGAGTTCGTTAATGAATGACAAACCCGATCTAAATTACGAATATCAAGTTGGTGGTAGCTTACCGATTGATGCGCCTACTTATGTTAGGAGACAAGCTGACCGAGATTTTTATGAAGGATTAAAGGCGGGAGAGTTTTGTTACGTCCTCAACTCGCGACAGATGGGGAAATCTAGCTTGCGGGTGCAGACAATGGCGAGATTGCAGCAAGAAGGATGTGCCTGTGCTGCCGTTGATATCACGTCAATTGGCACGTCAGATATTACTCCTCAAGAGTGGTATTTTGGAATTATTGACTCCCTGGTAAATAGTTTTGAATTGTACGATCGTTTTGATTCTTACGAATGGTGGACAAGTAACGAATTGCTGTCTCCTGTCCAACGTTTCAGCACTTTTATTAGAGAGATATTGCTAGAATTGATCGATAAAAATATCGTAGTCTTTGTTGATGAAATTGATAGCGTTTTGGCTTTAGCATTTGATATAGATGACTTTTTTGCACTTATTCGCGATTGTTTTAACCAGCGTGCAGATAAACCAGAATATAACCGCCTAACTTTTGCTTTGATTGGAGTATCAACACCTTCAGATTTAATTAGTAATTACCTTCGCACTCCCTTTAATATCGGGCGGGCTATTGAGTTAACGGGTTTTCAATTATCAGAAGCACAACCTTTGGCAGTTGGGTTAGAAACTCAAGCAGAAAATGCTCAGGCGTTGCTAGAAGCCGTATTATATTGGACAGGTGGACAACCATTTTTAACGCAGAAAGTTTGTAAATTACTTCGAGTTAATCTAAATACATATCCTATTGAAACTTATGCCAATTGGGTAGCGAATATAGTACGAGAGAAGGTGATTCAAAATTGGGAAGAGCAGGATGAACCAGAGCATTTGAAGACGATTCGAGATCGCATCTTACACAGCAAACAAATTGCTAGTCGGTTGCTGGGACTATATCAGCAAATTTTGCAAGAGAATGAGATTGCGGCTGATGATAGTGCCGAACAAATGGAACTCCGTTTAACAGGTTTGGTAGTTAAGCAATCTGGTAAACTTAAAGTCTATAACCAAATTTATAAATGTGTTTTTAATTCTGATTGGATAGAAAAACAATTAGCTAATCTCCGTCCCTACAGCGAAAATTTTAACGCTTGGGAAGATTCTGATTGCCAAGATGAATCGCGACTGTTGCGGGGTCAGGCGTTGCAAGATGCTCAAACTTGGGCGGCAGGCAAAAGCTTGAGCGATTTAGATTATCATTTTTTAAATGCCAGTCGGGAATTACAACAACGGGAAGTTCAACGAGATTTAGAAGCTCAGAGACAAGCTAATCAACTTTTGACTGAAGCGAATCAGACGCTAACTAAGGCACAGCAAAAAGCACGAGGGATTACAATTGGAACCTCTGTTTTTGCTGTGGCGGCTATCTTAATTGCAACTGGGGCAACTATTTTTGCCGGGAAGCAAGTCACTCAAGCTAATAATTTATCAAATACCATCCAGGAAAGTGCTTTTTCCAATCAATCATTTATTTCTGGACTGACATTTCAAGCACTGCTGGAAGCATTGAAGGCAGGCCAAGGATTCAAACAACTAGAGGCTTCAGCCGACACGAAAAAAGACATCAAAGGACAAGTGATGGGTGCGCTGCAACAAGCAGTTTCCGAAGTAAAAGAGCGTAATAGTTTAGAAGGATATAGCAATTCCGTATTTAGCGTCGCATGGAGTCCAGATGGCAAGACATTGGCTTCTGCTAGCGGTGACAACACCATCAAACTGTGGAACCTGCAAACCGGAAAACCGATCGCTACCCTCACTGGGCATAGCCTTTTGGTCAGAAGCGTCGCTTTTAGTCCAGATGGCTTAACTTTGGCTTCTGCTAGCGCTGACAATACCATCAAACTGTGGAACCTGCAAACCGGAAAACCGATCGCTACCCTCACTGGACATAGGAATGAGGTCACTAGCATCGCTTTTAGTCCAGATGGCAAGACATTGGCTTCTGCTAGCGCTGACAACACCATCAAACTGTGGAACCTGCAAACCCAAAAAAACATCAAAACCCTCACTGGACATAGCAGTGCAGTCAATAACGTCGCATGGAGTCCAGATGGCAAGACATTGGCTTCTGCTAGCGCTGACAAGACCATCAAACTGTGGAACCTACAAACCCAAAAAGAACTCGCTACCCTCAGCGGGCATAGCAGTTTTGTCAATAGCGTCGCATGGAGTCCAGATGGCAAAACCTTGGCTTCTGCTAGTGCTGACAAGACAATCAAACTGTGGAACCTACAAACCCAAAAAGAATTCACGACCCTCAGCGGGCATAGCAGTTTTGTCAATAGCGTCGCATGGAGTCTAGATGGCAAAACCTTGGCTTCTGCTAGTGCTGACAAGACAATCAAACTGTGGAACCTGCAAAGCAAAGAAGTCATTGCCAGCCTCACTGGGCATAGCAGTTTTGTCAATAGCGTTGCGATTAGTCCAGATGGCAAAACCTTGGCTTCTGCTAGCGGTGACAACACCATCAAACTGTGGAACCTGCAAACCCAAAAAAACATCAAAACCCTGACTAGGTATAGCAGTGCGGTCAATAGCGTTGCGATTAGTCCAGATGGCAAAACCTTGGCTTCTGCTAGTGCTGACAAGACCATCAAACTGTGGAACCTGCAAAGCAAAGAAGTCATTGCCACCCTCACTGGGCATAGCAGTTTTGTCAATAGCGTTGCGATTAGTCCAGATGGCAAAACCTTGGCTTCTGCTAGTGCTGACAAGACCATCAAACTGTGGAA
>NZ_JAUBRC010000082.1:0-17161 GCF_036701635.1 Microcoleus sp. N9_B4
GGGGCATGGGGCATGGGGCATGGGGCATGGGGCATGGGGCATGGGGCATGGGGCATGGGGCATGGGGCATGGGGCATTTAATATAATTGAGTTTTTGAGGTAATTATGGGAAGACCTGATTTTGAGGAATTAGAGGTTTATAAGTTGGCGGAAAGTTTGGCGAATCAGATTTGGGAGATTGTTAAAAAATGGGATTACTTCACAAAAGATACGATGGGCAAACAGATCGTTCGGTCTGCTGATAGTGTCTGTGCTAATATTGCTGAAGGAAGATGTCGTTATAATGACCAAGATAATCGGCGTTTTGTAAAAATTGCTAGAGGCTCTTTGTACGAAACAGTAAACTGGTTAAGATTAGCCTATGCTAGACAACTTATCACAAGCGAAGAAGTAAGCAAATTTAAACCAATTGTCGATAAATTACTACCAAAACTTAACGCTTATTTGAGTTCAATAGGGCACAGGGAATAAATTACAAAAAAAGCCCGATGCCCGATGCCCGATGCCCAATTCCCTATTCCCCATTTCCCATGATTAATTGTCAAATTCCTACAGGATTAATTGTTTCTTGTCAAGCACCTGCTGATTCGCCGCTGCACGATCCGATCGTAATTGCGGCAATGGCTCGAACCGCCATCAATCGAGGTGCATCTGGCGTGCGGATTGACACTCCGGCTCACATTGCAGCGGTGCGAAAACAGGTATCCGCTCCCATAATTGGGATTTGGAAGCAGCAATTGCCGGGATGCGAGATTTACATTACTCCTCGGTTTGAAGACGCGCGGGCGATCGCCGCTTCTGGAGCCGATATTATCGCCGTTGATGCTACTCTGAGAAACCGTCCTGCGGGCGAAGAGTTAAAGACGTTAATCGCGCGAATTCACAGTGAATTGGGCAAATTAGTGATGGCGGATGTAGATACAATAGAAGCTGCGATCGCGGCAACCGAAGCTGGTGCAGATACTGTAGCAACTACTCTTTTTGGCTATACTGCCCAGACGGAAAATTTCTCGCCGCCGGGATTTGATTTGCTTGCGGAAATGGTAGAAAAACTTAAGGTTCCCGTTATCTGCGAAGGCGGGATATCGGGGCCGGAAATGGCTAAAAAAGCCTTGGATTTAGGAGCGGTGGCTGTTGTTGTGGGGACAGATATTACTGGGATTGATCTGAAAGTGACAGCCTATAAGTCGCTGATGGGGAAGTAAGTTCGGCAAAGGATTGTTTAACGGATGTAACGGATGTAACGGATTGAAGGAAGTTCGGCAACGGATTGTTTAACGGATGTAACGGATGTAACGGATGTAACGGATGTAACGGATTGAAGGAAGTTCGGCAACTGATTGTTTAACGGATGTAACGGATGTAACGGATTGAAGGAAGAAGGGATAAGAAATATTCGGCGATAGAAATGGCTTGTAGGCACAAGAAACGCGCCTGCTAAGGGTGGGAAATATCGGGCGATTTCAATCGCCCTTGATCGGGGGAAGTTGCTAAATTAGTGCGCCGTTGATAAAGCTGCTAACTACAGCCAAGGCGATCGCCCCCAGTACCGCGCTCCAAATGCCCATCCGCAAACTAAATCCTTCAACTAACTTCGCCGCCGAGGCAAAAACAATCACATTCATTACAAAAGCAAACGCGCCGGAAAGCAATCCCAGCGTCAGTAGGTTCGGCACGAAAAAAACTGCTTTCAGAATTGGCAAAATTAAAACATTCAACATTCCCAAAACCGCAGCGGAAATTACTGCTTTCGGTGTGCTGTCAATTTCTACGCCGATCGGCAGTTGAGAAATCAGTAGCAAGCTGCTACCCGTCACCAGCCAAGCAATCAAAAAATCGATCGGTTCCACAGCGCTCGTACCTCCTTAACAGTTGAATTGTCAAAAAAACTTGATATTTAACATCTACCTTAATCAAACAATCCGGCTGATTCGTCTGCCAATCGACAGAATTTATGTCTGTTACTAAAGAGTGAGAAGTTAGAATCGCTGTATCATAGGCAAAATAATCCGGATGGGAACCTTATCAACCTGTTAGTTGAATAAAAAGAGCAGATTAATTAATATGGCTGGCGATTTTTCTTTTAACTCTCAAGTCCGATTCGACAAAAATGGCTTGGACAATGCTTCACGGCAACGCAGCCGATCGCTCCAAGTTATGATTTTTATGCTGCTCGTCACTACCTTGATGGCGCTACCAATATTTCGTCTAGCCGAATTGCAACTGGTACAGGGAGCCTACAACCGACAGCGGGCGGAAAATAACCGCATTCGCCCTGTTTCAGTCCCAGCGACTCGCGGTCAAATTTTAGACCGCAACGGCAAAATTTTTGCGGCCAGCCGCGTATCTCGATCAGTCTATGTGTGGCCAAAAGAGCGATCGGCCAAGGAGTGGCAAGAGATCGCCGCTACACTGGGCCCGATCGTCAAACTTCCCGCAGCCGAAATTGTCAAAAAAATCGATGCAGTTGGCTACAGATCGGCCCTGCCAGTGCGAATTAGTAAGGATATCGATGTCGGTACTTTCGTCGCGTTGGGAGAACAAGCTAATACTTTGCGGGGAGTTGAAATTCGCGTAGAATCGAGCCGAGACAATCCCAACCAGCAATTAGCAGCTCACCTTTTGGGATACGTCGGCGAAGCTAGTTTAGATCAATTAAAAGCTAATCCTGCATATCCGATGGGAATGATCGTCGGTCAAATGGGAGTTGAAAAATTAGCCAATTCAACTTTAGAGGGCGTTTGGGGAAACCGTTTAATCGAGGTAAATGCTAAGGGCGAAGAAATCCAAGATTTAGGTGTAAAAGACCCTATTCCTGGCAAACCGGTGCAGCTAACTTTAGATTTAGATATGCAGAAAACTGCGGAAAAAGCTTTGGGCGATCGCCTGGGTGCAGTTGTGGCGATCGACGTAAAAACCGGAGCTCTTTTAACAATGGCTAGTTGGCCGACATTTGATCCCAATATTTTCACCCGCAAGGTGACTCAACAAGAATGGGATCGACTCCAAGGGCCCGACAAACCATTTTTAAATCGGGCAGTTCAAGGCTATCCAGTCGGCAGCACTTTTAAGATTGTCACTGCTGTAGCCGGGATGGAGTCGGGCAAGTTTTCTCCTGACTCGACTTTGGTAAGTTCTGCTTCAATTAACATCGGCGGAATTTCCTTTAACGAACACGGCGCAGGTTACGGCGTTATCGGTTTCCGCGATGCTTTAGCCTACAGCAGCAATACGTTTTTCTATCAAGTAGGTATGACTGCAGGGCCGGAAGAAATGGCGAAATGGGCTAAAAAAATGGGCATTGGCGGTACTATTAATTTAGACCTTTTGGGGATAGACGGTGCCAATCACGGTCAAGTTCCGATCCCAGCAGAGAAACAGAAAATGTATGGGGAAGATTGGTACGTTGGGGATACGGTAACAATGTCGATCGGTCAAGGTTTGGTACTTTGTACTCCCCTAGAATTGGCTGTGATGGTGTCAACTGTTGCCAACGGTGGTTGGCGAGTGCAGCCGCATTTGTTGGCTTCTCAAACCAATACTCCTATAACTCAAAAAATTCAAACAGGTATTAAGCCTGCCACTTTAAATGTCGTTAAACAAGGATTGATTGACGTGGTGAAAAAAGGTACAGGCCGCGGCTTGAATGACGGTACTATTCCTTTAAGTGCTGGCAAAACTGGGACTGTGGAAATGCCCGGTCATCCTGACAATTCTATGTATGTGGGTTTTGCTCCCGCTGACAAACCTGAAGTTGCGATCGCAGTTATAGTTGAAGGCGGAGGATATGGTGCTGTATCGGCCGCACCAATTGCTCAAGAGGTATTTAGAACCTATTTTCAAAAGCAGGGTTTTAAACCTACTAATAAGCCTCTATAGTCATTAGTCATTAGTTAATAGTTGACTGTTGGCTGTTGACTGTTCTCATTTTGTCCCATAGTTCGATCGCACTATCCTTGATATTTGGGAAAAGTGCGATCGATCAAAAGTTTTCCCCTACCAATCGTCTCACTTCCACGGTCGATAAATTCATCATTTGCGCTACCTGTTCCAGACTCATTCCAGAATTTAAGAGTTGAGTTACGAGCGATCGTAATGTTGACTCCGCTGCCAGTCGTCCCAGGTTCTCTTCCTTGTGAGTCTTCAAAAACTCACCCGTTTCAGGAACTCTAAACCTCAATTCTCCTGAAATTATATGCAATTCCAGTCCCAGCACTTCACTGAACAACCACAGCGTATCGAAAGCGATTTTGTTGGCTGCAATCGGCTCGTACTGATTGTTTATCAAACGTACTCCCTGTAAAATCGGATTCAGATAATCTCCCGACGGATCGTACTGAAAATATTCCCTAACTCCCAAAGCTCGATAAATTTCCGGTTTGGTTTCTTGGTCTTTCGTCTGAGTTGTTTCCGAAGTAATTTCTAACACAAAATCGGGAGTAATTCCGCCTTCTTCCCAAACTTTATAATTATCCCTTTTGCGGTTGGCAACTCCAAACACCACATAAACATCCGGGGCCACAACTGCCTGATTGTTCCCTTCTTCATAATATATGAAAGAATTGGCTGACACGTAAACATCAGAACGTTCTTGAAAGTAAAGCTTGACAGCTTCTACGCTGTAAGTCATGTAATCGCGCGTGATGTCGCTTTCAGCCATCGGCTCTCCGTCGCTGCTGGGATATTCAATTTCTAGTTGTTCGACTTGAGTTAAAATTGTCATTTTTCAATTTTCCTCAAAGTTAATTAATTTAATGGTAGCATTCTGTCGGATTTGAAAAAGTTCACTCTTGTCAAAAAAATTAACAGCGGTAAGGTGTGCACTGCACACCTACATAATTAGGTGGTGCGTCCTGGACTCTAAGGCTGGCGTGACGTTTTACAGATACAGACTATTTAAATTTTAATTAATCCCTCTCTCTAAAATAATCATTTCCGAACCAACAACCGGACTTCTAGCTATTAAGTTGCCTTCCATATTCGCAATTTCTAACTTGCTGAAATCGAGTGAGTTAGCCTCCTTCCACATCTTTGTTGCTAGTTGATTTTGCTCAACTTCGCTGAGTTTGTACCAATCTTCAGCGACTTTTACTGTCAAAATGCTGCTGGAAAAATTAGCTTGAACAGACTCAACTAAACCGCCGCCCAGTCGATTTTTAATGTCAGTAACTTGATTTTGAATCGCAGCAATCAGAGACTGTTCGGGCGTCAGCGGGGGCGGTGGGATAATTTCTACTGGTTGCGGTTTTTCCGGTGCCACTAAATCAGGCAACTTGCTTTTGAATTTAGTAGAGATTGGCGCTGACGGTACGATCGCCTCTGGCGATTTCGGCGTTCCCGATGCCAGAAAATCATCAAATGTTGGCAGCGACTGCTGCGCTGCTGGCAAAGGCACTTTTGCTACTTTCTCCGGCGGTTTTGGTGAGAAACTGTTGAGAGTTAAACCGACTACAACGATGAGAATTGCTGCTATGGCGGCGTTTAAAATTGGATCGGATAGCTTCTGGTTCGTAGATGGTGGCAGTAGCGATCGCACTAGCCGCACAATACTTTGCCAAAGTACACCGACGTTCTGTAAAAAGCTCCCTTCCGTGCGTTGGGATACAGGCTTTTTCTCAACTTTTACAGCAACTTTTGGTGGCACGCTGTTAACTTCCACAGCAACAGCGGGAGGAGTTACTGTTGCTGAGTCTGAAGCGGTGGGTGCGATCGGCTTTTCTTGCTGCAAGGGGGGTTCGGCTGGTAATTTTTTGCCTTTTTTTCCCAAATTCCCGATCGAGGCAATCAAAGCTTTGATTCTCTGATTTTTGGGAACCGCGCTGCTGGCATTTTGAGTTTGGCTGCCAGTGGGGGCAGACTTTGCAGCCGAATCAACCTGCGGTGTCGGAGATTGAGAGGGTTCTGGAGTTGGTTGGTTTAGTTGTTCTTCTGACATTTTCTCTGCCTTGGGGCGTTGCAAATATATCTAAACGAGATAAATTTTAATTGAGCCATCTCAACCTTAATTTATCATTTAACTTAGTTGTAACTGAATCAAAATGAGCATCAAACGCCGTCACTTTCTAATTTTAGGCAGTCTCAGCAGCTTTGGTTTTGCCGGAGTCTGGAAAATGTTTCAGCTTCGGAGTGCCTGGGGTACAGACGCCCACGCTGCTGCGCCTTCTAACGTTGAGGCAGAAAGGGCGATCGTCCCTTTGCCGGCCTCACCGCCTATTTTACGCTTTATTTCGGTGGCCGACACCGGTACCGGCGCTGAAGGTCAGTATGCTGTCGCTGAGGCGATGGCGCAATATCACCGGGAAAACCCTTTTAATGTTGCTGTTCTCGCCGGCGACAATATCTACAATAACGGCGAAATTGAAAAAATTAATGCTGTTTTCGAGCGGCCTTATCAGCCGTTATTGCAGCAAGGTGTAAAATTTTATGCTTGTCTGGGAAATCACGACATCCGCACTGCTAACGGCGATCCGCAAGTTAAATATGCGGGTTTTAATATGCAAGGTCGCTACTATACTTTTCGCCGCGATCCCGTACAGTTTTTCGCTTTAGATACCAATCACAATGCGGATTGGAAAAATCAGCTTGTGTGGCTGGAAAAAGAGTTGAGTCAGAGCACCGCACCTTGGAAAGTTGTGTTCGGCCACCACCCGATTTATTCCTCTGGCGTATACGGAGTGAGTCAATCTTTTATTCAGACTTTGACGCCTTTGTTTCAAAAATACGGCGTGCAGCTTTATATCAACGGACACGAGCACAGTTACGAACGCACTCGATCGATTAACGGTACGACTTATTTAATTTGCGGGGCTGGCGGTGGCACTCGTCCGGTGGGGCGTTCTGAGTGGACGGAGTATTCTGCTAGCCGCCTGAGTTTTGCGACGTTTGATGTCTATGAAGACCGGATGTTTGTCAGTTCTATTGGTACTGACAAACGGGTTTTTGATAGGGGAGTGATCGAAGTGCGATCGGCTTAATTCAAATTATATTCAGGAGCCAACAAAATGAATAGGGGTTTTAGAGCCAATAAAACTGGTTTTGTTTTAGAAACAACTGTAGAAGGTACGTTAAGAGGTCACGGATATCTCGAAATATGCCCCCAGTTGCCGAAAAAGCGCAAGCGAGAGTGGCTCTTAAGCTCTACTGAAAATCCCAAGCGATATGCTAAACAAGTTTATATCGGGTCTAGCATCTATGAAACTGAAATCAATGTCGATTTTTATATTGTTAATTCCGGTTTGTTTCCTCTGGGTCTAATTGTTGAGTGCAAGTGGCAAGAAGACAAAGGTTCAGTAGATGAGAAGTATCCTTACCTTAATTTAAATATTAAAAATTGCTATCGGGTTCCTACTATTGTTATAGTGGGTGGTGACGGTATGAGGCAAGGTTCGATCGACTGGTTTAAAAAACAAATTCCTGACAATCAAAATCTGTTGGCAGTTCACAAGCTCGAAGGTTTTATTACCTGGGCTAACAAATATCTGTAACAGAAATTACGGAACTTTGCCGCGTGTGGGGCAACTACGTATTAATCCTACAAAATATGCTTAATTAGAGACTTTTCTTAAATAAGATTTAAAATAAACGTATTAATAATTCCTTGATTTTACCGCGCTTAAAAGTATTAGAATTAATTCCCCTAGATGCTGAGATTTCAATGAGTTTTGGCAGAGATTTATTTGGGAAAAGTTGAGTATCGCTGTAGATCTTTTCGATAAAATCGCAGTTAGAATTAGACAGCATAACTTTCACGCCCCGTTCTGCAAGTTCTGCAAAAATATCTCTCAGTTTAAGCTGTTCCGATTCTTTGAAATTATCCCGGCTGTAAGTCGTGAAGTTACTGGTGGCACTGATTGGATAATAAGGCGGGTCAAAATAAACAAAGTCTTCGCAGCTTGTAGCAAAATCCAAAATTTCATCGAATTTTCTGACTTCAATTTGAGCGGGCGCGAGTAAAGATGAGACCGATCGCAGTAAATCTGCTTGACAAATGTTAGGGTTTTTGTATCGACCTATGGGAACATTAAATTCACCTTTGGAGTTTTCTCTGTAGAGGCCGTTGTAACAAGTTTTATTTAGGTAAATCAGGCGTGCTGCTTTTTCTGTATCTGTTTTGTAGGAGCGCGATCGCACCGAGTAATAATAATTTTTATTGTCCTTGGTATGTTCTAACTGATGCTCCTCTAAAAGTAGAATCAGTTCCTCAACTTTATCCCTGACACAGCGATAAGCATTAATCAACTCAGGATTAATATCTGTTAAAACAGCTTGCAAACCAGGGTGCTGCTGTGCTAAGTAAAAAAATACAGCTCCGCCGCCCAAAAAAGGCTCGTAGTAAGTTGTGAACTTTTCAGGAAAATAAGGTTGATATTGTCCAATCAACCGAGTTTTGCCTCCTGCCCATTTCAGAAAGGGACGTGGCAAGACGAAAGAAGGTGCGGCAGCAGACATTTATCTAGAAATAACGGCCCTATAATATTTATCACAACTAGAACTCAATAGAAATACTTCTGAAGTTCTTACCGGAGGTCGCGTGGCATTAAACAGAGAGTGCTGGAGCCATCGGCAAAAAGTTTTCGTTAGAATTATATATGTCAGCCTCGCCGGCAAAAATGCCCGATCGCCCGATCGGCAGATTTAGCTCCGGCTGTGCCAAAATTGTCTAACTCGCTCACAAGTGTTACCAGTCAAAGATTGTGCTGTGACACTTTACCCCACCAAGCTCATGCAAGATTTTATTAATAACGTCTCTCGCTACCCCCGGTTTTTCATTACGATATGTCTGGGAATTTTCTTTTTCCTGTTCGAGCGACTTAAACCCCTGCTCGATCGACCGGCAACTGCGATCGCCCTGATTAGTTCGATTGTAGCGACTTTTGTCTTTCTAACTTTTACACTGCGGGCTATGTTAGGCCTGAGTTCGGTTTAAAGCCAAGCTAGAGCGCAAACATCAACGGCAAATTCAGTTAAAACACCAACTTCCAAAGTAACTGCCAACTATTGCAGGCGATCGCACACTTGACAATAGTCGCTGCGATAGATTGGAAGAGGAAGTTAGTAAGCGGCGTTACGTCAGCGTTGCTCAACCAAGGCGCAGGCAAACATTACCCAAGTGCAGGACAAGCCTTTGGGGCCATCAACATTCACTGGGGAAATACTGCACCTCTGTTTCCCCGGTGTCCCACTTAATCATTAGGAAGCGGCACACCCCGCCCCGCTTTCCTCTCCCGTTAACCTGACGGTATCACGAGAGTTTCCAGCGGACAAGACAGATGAAGTTTGAACATATCTATCAATTTTTTCAAGATCCCCCTCCTGTTTATCTAAACAAGGAATTAGCTGTGTGTTACATTCTCTCCGTGTTATTGCGCGGAGATTCCTACGGTACAGAACTCATTGGCCAACTAGAGAGGGAATTCCCCATCTACCGACTTTCTGATACCGTTCTCTACAGCGCTCTGAAATTCCTCGAAGATGAAGCCGTAATCACCGGTTACTGGAAAAAAGTAGAAGGACGCGGCCGCCCCCGCCGGATGTATCAAATCCTCCCTGAGTGGCGACACCAAGCTCAAGACCTCGCTCGTCTCTGGCACGATTACATTGGTCAGGGAAACGGCGCGTCAGAGCGTCGTTCCCGCGCCTTAGAAACTGGTCACATGGGTTAGCCGAGTTGGAATCGGATGCCTAAACCCTGGAGATGCTGGCGCTACTTGCAAAGCGATTTGCCCGATTGCCTTCGCTTTGCTCGATCGCCACACAGCGATTAAAGCAGCTACACAACGTCAGGACTTACGCACGGTCACTTGAGAATTAGGGATGATGGGGAGATATGGGAATTTGGTGATGGGGAGAAAAACGCCTTGCAGAACAAGCTTTCTGCGAATTTTGTTAAAAAAGTGTCTGCGTAAGTCCTCGATCGCTTTCGTATGTAAATTTCTGTAAAGTAATAGTAGATCATTTAAAATACACAAACTTCTACCGATGGATACTGCTGTTCTTCCTTCAACATTTGTGCTGACGCTGCTGTTGGCTGTTGGCTTGTTTTTCTTTATCAAGGCCTCAGTCAAAGATCGCATCGAACAAGTCAAGCTGGCTTCCGAGAGCGCCCAAGAGTCACTGTTAACCGAGCTACAACAGTATTTTGCCCAGAGAGCTTACCGAGTTGCAGCCGTCGATGCCCCCAACTATAAAGTCACGTTTGAGGGTTTTGTGCGGCCGAGTTGGTTTCTAGCTATTTTTCTAACTCTGCTGAGTGCAGGTGGCGCTCTGTGCTTGGGACTGGTTTTGGGAATGCTAGTTCCCCAACAAGGTCAAATTTTCCTAGCTTTGGTACTGCTGTCCCCGCTGGCGGGGGTATTTTACTGGAAAAAAGCTGGACGCTCTGAGCAAGTCTCCCTCAAACTCGAATCAGTTGCTGAGTCGGGAAGCCAAACCAAGAGCTTTGTTACTGTCCGAGCTCACCGCGATGAACTAGCAGCCATGCAAAAAGCTTTAGATTTGAAACCGATCGATTATAAAGTTTGACGCGGAACGTTTTTTGATATGCTAGATGCCGTAGTTAGACTTCGAGCTGACAAACCGATGACTCAAGAGCGGATCTTGAGTTGGCTGTTTTTTTGATCCACTTGTTCGATCGACAAATTCGATCGACAAAACAGTCACAAAAAAACCATTATCGTGAAAGTGCCAATTGTGGCGATCGCCCTTGGGCTGCGATCACGCCTGTTGCGATGGCTCCTTATACCCTAATTTCTAAGGACTTTTCGCAGAAATTTCAGTTGGCACTCTCCAGACAATGAGAACTCTCGCGCTTTTGTTAAAAAACTTAGAAAAACATTGCTGTCAATGTTTTGAGCTAAACATTTTGAGCTATGCGCGGCTGGCTGACACCACAGGAATTTTTTCTGTGGTAGCTTCCAACATCACCTTTAAGCTGGGAAACAAGAAATGGTTCTCTTCTACGTATTGGGCTCCAAATAAACCTTTTTCAGCCCAGAAGTATCTGTCAGTGGTATGCTCGTTACGCTTGACTAACAGCAAAGCTGGGGGAGCAATGCCTTCTGCATGGATGAACTTGCGAGCCGCTGTTACGGGTTTATCTTCGCCGCTCTCGATGCTATATTGAGGCACACACTCTAAAATTCTGCGTCCTTCTTGTCGGCGGCGACTCTTGCGTTTGCGTCTCCTGGCCAATTTCTTTACCTCCTCTGTGAGCAGACAGTATGAGCAGACAGGTTGTAATGATAGCTACCAAATCCGAGGCCAGTATATCCGTTCTAGCTCAAAATTTCAACTGTTTTTAATATATCGACATAATCTTAACAATCGTGCCGATCGACAAAAGTGTAGCGGTTGTGGTATAGCTGGCCGCAAGTTCCGCCAAAAGCCAAGGTTGGGGATCGGTGGAAGCTGCGCGGAGGGCGATGCGGGGCAATTTGGGTTCATGAAAGCCCCATGCCTTCAACATAGCAGCCTTCTATCAAAGGAAAGAAACCTGAAATCTAGAAGTCTCTCATCAGTAATCGGCCGCCGATAATTTGTAATTTACTTAGAATTCCGTTAGATATCTTAATGTGGCGCTCATGTTAATGCCAGCCAGTTCAGAATTTGTCAAACTTTGCCGCTCGCAGGTAGCCATCGCCGTTAGTTTGGGAGCGAAATTCAGCGCGGTATACCTGACACAAGAGTTGGTAGAAGGCAGCGAAGCAAAGTTGGTGCCGATCGCAGTTTACCCAGAAACCTCAGCCGAATCGGAAGAAAATCAGGGGTTGAGGTTGCAATCTCCCGAAAGCTCGACAGTGAAACCGGTACCGCGACTGCTGGCGCCGCCTGTTGGGCCTGTGGAAGAATCAACGGTAGGGGCGATCGCACCCGAGCGACTTCCGGGTAAAGAGCGCACTTCCCATCAGTGCCAAGGCCCGGAGAATTTGTGGCAGCAGCGGATGCAAATTGTGACGCCTCTGATACACGAGGGAGCTGTAATGGGACTCCTAGTCAGCGGTCGGCAAGACAGGCCTTGGAACGAGCGAGAGGAGGCTCAAATACAACAAATTGCTCGCACCTTAGCCCTAGCCTGCATTTTAGACCAGCGATCGCAGTGGATGCAGCAGGAATTGGGTACGAGTCGGCAAGTCCAGGTTCAGGTTTACGACACGATGCACAATTTGCTGCATCAGTTCAAAAGTCCGCTGACAGCGTTGCGAACTTTTGGCAAGTTGTTAGCGCGGCGGCTGGTACCGGAAGACAAAAACCGCAATGTGGCTTTTAGTATTGTCCGAGAGAGCGATCGGCTGCAAGAGTTGCTCGGCCAGTTCGATCGAACTGTTGACACCGGCGAAGCACATCTAAAATTGCGATCGGGCACTTCAGAAAAAGCAATGTCCAATGTGGAATCAATCCGGCATTCTCCTCTGTCGCTGTCACCTGTGGCCAATTTGCAGGAATCCTGTTTTGTTACAGAAGTCTTAAAACCGCTGTTAATTTCCGCCGAGGCGATCGCATCTGAAAGGTATCTGAAATTGCTAGCCGACATTCCGGCGGATTTGCCACCAGTCTCAGCCAACGATCGAGCTTTGCGCGAAGTTTTGAGCAATTTAATTGACAATGCTTTGAAATATACCCCTGCCGGCCGCCAAATTTATATTAAAGTCAGGTACAAAGCAGCGGATGGCGATCGGGCAGGATACAGCCAATTGCCTGCCATAGCAGTTGCAGTCAGCGACACTGGTTCCGGCGTTCCCTCCCAGGATTTAGAGCATTTATTTGAGCGCCACTACCGGGGAGAAAAAGCGCAGACAGAAATTCCCGGCACAGGATTGGGTTTGGCGATTGCCCGCGATTTAGTCCGCCAAATGCAAGGAGAAATAGAAGTATTTTCCCCAGTCAATCCTGAATGGCTACCCTCAGCAGAAACTAATTTATTATATCCAACGGATCGCGGCACTACATTTGTGGTTTGGCTACCCGTGAATAAGTAACGAACTCTACTGCTAGGACACATTTTTTATGAAGCATCTACCTTTATTCGATAAAATTCCCAAGTTGTCAAATTCTTTAGAAATTTTCAAAAAACACTTTTTTCGTGTACGGTTTTTAGCTGCTTTTAACATTCTGACTGTTCTGATTTTGGGCGGGCTGAGCGTATACGCAAAACTCAACAACCAGGGAGACGGAGTTGAACGCCTGTTTAGCGATCCTTTTAATGTCTGGTTCCCTTACGAAGGCATTCTCACCGGAGTTTCCGAAGTTCTCTGGTGCATCCCAGTAGCAATTTGTGCATTTACTTTCGGAGTGCTGCGCCAAAAAGAGCCGCGGAGTCGATCGACGATCTTCTTATTTTTTAGTGCTTTACTACTCGGAGTCTTTTTCCTGGATGACAGGTTTCGGATGACTTTGATTATCTCTCGGTTGGGAATATCTAGCAAATTTATTTATTTGTGTTATGGTACGGCTGTTTTCCTTTACGGAGTTAAGTTTTGGCGATACATCAAAACCACTCCTTACCTGCCATTAGTCGTAGCATTCCTCTTGTTTGCTATCTCACGGTTTGAGGATATTTTTGAGTCTCAAAGTCTAGGAGTACACGCGATGTTAGAAGATGGCACTAAATTATTAGCTCTTCTGAATTTAGCCCTATATTTTTGGCACGTATGTCATCAAGAAATCGGGCGGCATTTACGGCAGAGGGAAGAACGTTGAGCGCCTAGATTATTTTACAAAAAAAGGCGTTTATAAATTAGGGTATAACTAAGCAACGCCGGCGATCGCATAGAACCAAAATAATTTATTTGATTTTGATATGGCATCGGAAGATTAGCCAATTTTAGATAGTGAATTAATAATCGAAGGGAATGTCTGAGCAACTTGTTACCTGATGTAGAATAACAAAAAGTTTTTCCTGTCAAACGAGCTATCAGGATGTGTTAATCTTGTATTTACGCGCTCAACAATTCAACACCGCCCTAATTGATGTATCACCGGGTTCATCAGCTTTGACTATTTTTTTACGAAACTCGATCGCATAAATTTTCATTTTTTCTGCTTCTCTACGGAATGCAGCGTACTAAATATACATGGAATATGCTGTATTTTTACGGCACAGTTGGTAACGCCTCGGAAGAGATTGTTAAAAAATATATTGCAAACCAACACAATTAAGTTAGAAGAATGTGGCTAAAGCCGCAGCAAGTCCCCACCCCAGCAAAGGAGGGACTTGCTGCGGGAAAAAATTCTGTCAGAATTCCGATGAATGAGGAATTAGCAATTACCCTATTCTCATGCAACTGAAAACCGATATATAGCAATCCTAAATCATTTGTGAATTTCTTACTCCCTCCCCTTGATAAGGGGAGGGTTGGGGTGGGGTAAAAAGTTTACGACTCCTGCAAGGATTGCTATATGATCAATCAATTCAGCCAGATAAGTTTTCTAGGCCTTAGCTACGGCGATATTAGTGGCTCTACAGATAGTCGGCAGATCAATAATAAACTGCGTTCCCTGCTCTGGCTTAGAAATACACTCCAATTGACCGCAGTGCTTATCTATTAGAATTTTTCGGCTGATTGACAATCCCATGCCTGTACCTTTTCCTATGGGCTTAGTAGTAAAAAAGGGAGTGAACAGTTTAGAACGAACTGTTTCTGTCATGCCCACACCATTATCAGCAATTGTTATCAGGATGCGAGAAGCCGAGCTAATGTTGTCATGCGAATTGCCGGGTACAACTTCAGTCCGAATCAAAATCTGGGGGTAAAAAACTGTACCATCTTCTCTTTCTCTACTTAGCCGCTCCTCTAAAGCATCTATAGCATTCGCTAAAAGGTTCATAAACACCTGATTGAGCTGACCGGCATAACAGTTCACAAGCGGCAATACACCATAGTCTTTTATCACATTGATAGCAGGGCGATCAGACTTACCCTTTAGTCGGTGCTGTAAGATCATCAAAGTGCTATTAATCCCTTCGTGGATATCTACTGATTTAATTTCAGTTTCATCCAACCGCGAAAAATTGCGTAGAGAGTGAACAATATTGCGAATGCGTTCGATCCCTAACTGCATGGAAGAAAGCAATTTTGGTAAATCATCTATGATAAATGGCAACTCTGCATCTTCTATTTCATGGACAATTTCTGCTTCTGGTTGCGGGTAATACCTTTGGTAAAGATTCAACATATTAATGAGTTCTTTAATATAGTCGTTGGCGTGGGAGAGATTTCCGTAAATAAAGTTAACCGGATTGTTGATTTCATGGGCGACACCTGCAACTAATTGACCGAGACTAGACATTTTTTCACTTTGAACTAACTGGAGTTGTGTTTCTTGCAGTTCTTTGACAAAATGCTCTAAGGCAACAGATTTTTGGTGCTCTTTTTCTTCACTGATACGGAGTGCTTTCTCTACTTGTTCGCGCCGCTCTATTTCAGACTGCAATTTATGACTTAGAGAAAAACTTCTCAAAGCTGTTAGCATCGTAGTGTATAGCTTTGATGTCGTTAATTCAGTTTTAGTTTTATAGTCATTAATATCGTAATTGATAATAATGCTTTTTTCAGGTACTTGTCCGGGTTGACCCGTGCGTAAAATAATTCGCACTAACTGGTTGCCTAAGACTTCGCGGACATATTTAACAAAGTTTAAGCCAGCATCATCTGTTTCCATAATTACATCAAGTAAGATGATGGCAACATCAGGATTTTCTTGGATTAGCTGTTTAGCTTCACGAGCCGAGTAAGCATTAATGAAGGTTAAAGATTTGTTTTCAAAGACAAACTTCCTTAGTGAAATTTCAGTAGCGGTGTGAACTTGATCCTCATCATCTACAACTAAAATTTTCCAGCTTTCACTCAGTTTTTCTTCTGTGGTTTCATCTGCAAACAATATCTCGTCATCCGAGTCCATTGCTTCGGCAAAGTATACTGTTTCTGGAGATGGTTTAGTTAACAAATCGTCAAAATCACTTTTCATTGCTGTACACCTTTATTTTTTACTAATGTTTAGGTTTTAAGTTAGAAAACCTGTTAAGAAAAAGGCAGAAGGGAGAAGAGTTACACAGCAACCTTTTCAGTCATCCTTATTTTACTTTTAATGAGGTTGACTTACTTAGTTATCTTTGCCAGGAAATCGGAATTGGAACTCTACATTTGTGAATCAATTTGCATGGGTAATTTAATAATAAACTTGGTTCCTCTTCCCACCTCACTTAGACATTCAATTTCACCTTTGAGTTTTTGGGTGACTAAATTGTAGACAATATGTAACCCTAACCCACTGCCACCTTGACCACGCTTAGTGGTAAAAAATGGCTCAAAAATTTTACTTAAGTTTTCTGGGGGAATTCCTTTACCTTCATCGGCGTATTCAAACCTTAGCCGATTACCTTCTTGCTCCCAATCAAAAATTATTTCCCCAGAAATCCCTGGTTCGTAGGCATGAATCAGAGAATTGATTAGCAAGTTTGTCACAACTTGGGATAAGGCTCCTGGATAAGAATCTATGGCAATCTTGCTATCTCCCTTAATTTTAAGCGAATGTTGGCTATTTTTCAACTTGGGTTTTAATTGTAATAAAATTTCATCAAGATAAGGTCTGATCTGGAAAGTACGTCGTTCTTCGCTAGAGCGATCGACTGCTACTTGCTTAAAGCTTTGAATCAATGCTGCCGCTCGATCTAGGTTAATTAGAAGTGCCTTACTGCTTTGACTAGCAATATCGACAAACTCTTCTAAATCCGAGCGCTTCATTTTGCCACTTTTATAAATAGATGCAAATTCTGTGGTATTTTCTGCCAAAGCTGAAGCAACAGTGACGCCCACTCCGATGGGAGTATTAATTTCATGGGCAACACCAGCAACTAATCCTCCCAGAGATGCCATTTTTTCAGATTCGACTAGCTGAGTTTGGGTGGCTTTTAAAGCCTCTAGGGTGTTCGATAATTGTTGAGTACGATCGCTCACTAATTGCTCTAAGTTTTGATTGAACTCCTGTAAATTTTTGTAAAGTTGAGCATTCTCAATAGAAATAGCAATTTGGGAAGATAAAAGTTTTAACAATTCTAGGCGATCAGTAGTAAAAGCCCCTTCAATCAAGTTATTTTCCAAATAAAGAAGGCCAGTCAGCTTACCTTGGTGCAGCAGAGGAGTGCAAAGAATAGACTTCGGTTGAG
>NZ_JAUBRC010000083.1:0-13566 GCF_036701635.1 Microcoleus sp. N9_B4
TAAGCTGCAAGTTTCCGCAAATCAAATTTAGCGATTCTGCTAAATTCATTGTAAAAATTAGTTTGTGGTGCATTTTATTTTTTGTTTGATTTGCTCAATTAATAATTGAATTTCTGCAAGTGTTTTGCGACCGGATATTAAATCGCGCAAACTTGCAATTGTCATCCCCTGTATGTATCCGTATTCTTTACATAAGTCCTCTAGACAATCCAACAATTGAGATTTACTAGGGTTAATTGTTTCTAGAAGTTTTCTAGCTTTGTCTATAGTCATTTGCTATAGTCATTTGACTGTGACCTGGGGGGGGAAACTAGCAGACCGCCTAACAATGTCAGAATTGGTGCTAAAAATGGGATAAGCGCTGTAGCGTTTTCTTTTTGAAATACTAAAACCGTTCCCGCGCCGACTAACATAATGACGGATACATTCAGCGAAGCGATCGTAAATCTATACGAGTATTTGTCCATTTGTTAGAAGTCCGTGTGCTGGGGCTTGTTTTCCTCTGGGATGACTGGTTTTCTTTGCATCTTTAAAAATCTAAAAATATCGCTAACAGCAGTTTTTAAAAGTCCTATTTCTACCATGGTATGGTTGTCGTTTTGAATTGATTTTTTGGCAAACTTGTTCCACTCTTTAATATCATTCCTAACTTCTTTCATGTTGGCTTCCGCCCGCAGCGTCGCTACAGTAAAGGCTCCTGTTGCTACAGCACCCGCACAGCCGATCGAGATTCCAATAATCTCTATTAACTCTCTAGTGTTCATTGTTTACACTTTTCGACAATTTCAATTTACTGCTACTTATAAGCCGTCTATTTTTGATTCTATAGAGTTTAGCTGTTGACCAAGAGCTGTTATGGCAGTTAACTCAGTTGTCGAAATATTTCCTTGGTATTCCCAAACAACTAATTTTATTTGTCGGTGCCAGCGATGGCATAAAAAAGCTATTGCAAAGTCAGAAACTCCAATGTCGAGGAAAGGTACTATCTGCGTTTTCCCTAAAACTATTCGCCGACTCGACCCGTAACTTGTAGGATTACCGCCCACGGTTAGGGGTAAAGAGATGCTTTGACTTAAATAGCCCGCGCTAAACCATCCAGGCTTTGCCAAAGGATTACTTGCATAAACCGCCAGAAGCGATTTATGCAAAATAATCGGGCATTTTTGTTCGGGAATCCGAACGTAGCTGTCAGTCTCTACATCCGAGCCTAGCGTTTGAGCGGTAACGTCAAGCTCCCAAACCGGAACCCATAAATTTGGATCGTTGAGATTGACGATCAGGCTCACAGGAAAAGCCCTATTTCTTCTAAATTCTCCTCGACTTCATCAGCGTATTGGTCAATATCAATTTCGGTTGTTTCTACTAAATCGAGAAAGTCACCTCCAGATATTTGTCCCTCTAAGAATAGTCTTGAATGGTGGCTAATTTGTTTGGCCAGATTCCATCGATATTCAATTTCTTCTATTGAGTCGTCGAGGTCGATAACTATTTGCAGCGCCGATTTGATTTTGTTGATAGCTTCAGAAGTCATTTTAGTTTAGAATGCTGGTGCAACAGCGTCGCCAGTAAATCCTGGTTCGCTTCTTTCCGAGCGGTAAAGTTCTGGCTCGAAAGAAAGGCGCTTTTTGCCTGCGTAAGTGGCGCCTCCAACTGCTAATTTGATTGCGTTTTCAGCGTCTTTGTAGTCGATGTCAGCAATAGTTGTTTGCGTAGCTGCAGGATTTTTAGCATCCGTTTGAACTGTCGAGCTTCCTCTACCAAAAGGAACCGAGCCGCTGCGCCCTCCTTTGTAATTTCTTGGGCGACCTGTAAAAGCAGATAATCCTGCTGTATTTGCAACGGCGTTTTGAGGAATCAACGTGATTCTGGCGATTGCCGGATAAAAACCTGCAGGGGCGTCAGTCACCGTTGGCGTGTTAGTTAAATTCAGCCCAAAAATACCGTCCAAGTTAGCGATGCCTAACGTACCTAATAACCCCAAGGCGCCGCGCGTCATTGAGGTACGAACAAAATTGTCCGACGCACCCGGACTCAGCCCAAACGGTACAATCCCAACCGCCCGCCGTTCTTTGTACACCGCTGGTGCTTTTCGAGGCTGTGAGTGAATCCGTTCTCCCTTGAGGTAACTCGCATAAATATCGACTTCCGCTGCCGTCAAAGTTTTTTTGGTAAATCGTTTGCCTCTTCGTGCCATCTTTGCTCTCCCTTTTTTTTTAGGCTAGCGAATCCTCAAAGCCTTGTCCAGAGCCGTTTTTAAGCGTTTTTAACACGGAAACCTAATAGGTTTCCAAAAAGTTAGCAGAGGTATTGTTAAGAATTATTAAGTGTCGTAGATGACTTTGTTGCCCTTTACTAGCGGAATCGGTGATCGCACTTTTGGAAGGTACAAAACTGCGTTATCAAACACAACGGTAGAGTTTGATCTGTGAGTTTCGGCTTCCCATTCCTTGCCTAAAAGCTGGAAATTTGGGGGATCAATCGGAAATGCTAACTCCGGCGCTTCATTCGCCGAATATTTAAAGCCAGCAGGATCGGGCTTGTAGTCAACTATTCTGAGCAATTTTTCAAACAGTTCTTTTCCTTGTCTGGCAGTCCGCACCAAAGCGTAGCCCTCGAACCCTTGAAGCCTTGCTATTTGGCCGGAGTAGGAAAGACACTCGCGCCCTTTTTGCCAGCGGTATAATTCCGGCAAGGCAAACTCGTCTCGAATCTTCGTCGCCCATCGCCGAATATCTCCATTTCCTATAAGCTTTGCTAACCCACGCTCTACCAGCTCCATGTCGTCCGTGTATCCACTACAGCGGATTATTTTTTCGCCTTCAACTCGACTGCGGGGCTCTCCCGTAGGTTTTCGCCTTACGCTGTCATTAGGTTCATAAAATGTCAGCACAATCGCGGGCCATCCTTTTAGTAATGGCTTGCTATTTTTACCAGGAATATTGACACCACTGCTGCCGCTGCTTTGCCATTCATACTGAATGATTTGATTGATTATCTGTAAATGAGTGCCGCTAAATACTACAGAATCATCCTCATTGTTGCGGTCTTTCCAGTATTCTATTGTTGTATACTTTGGCTTTTTCTCACCCAATCGGGGCAACCATTCTCGATATCGCGGGCGCGATTCCGTTCTCCGCCAAGGGGAAATTCCCGATAATTGATAGTTTGACTCTATTCTCTCTGACAGCAACGGAAAGCCCTTTTCCCATCCCTCCCACCATTCCTCGAAGTCGATTTTTTCGCGTTCTAGTAAATCATAGAGTGCCAGAAATAAAGCGCCGTTGGCGGCGATGTCTTCCTCGCGCCCCGACAGCGTGTAAATTTCTTGGTCTTTTTTCTTGTTAGGTTTAACTTGAATTACTCTATACGGCCATTTGTTAGCTGTAGGGGTAATTGCTTCTCTCAGTCTGTCTTCCCAAGTCATGCTATTTACCTATCCAAACGCAGTTGATAAAACAAATACCCCTTCTTGACAGCTTTCGAGAAATTCTTCCCACAATTCCTCAAAAAACTCTTGTATATTCTTGTCTGTTATCGTTTGAATGACAGCCTTAACACCGCTGTTGATGCTCCAGGGTTTAGCATCAGGAGCTCCCCATTTTTCAAGCCAACTCGCTACAGTTTCCCCGACGAATGGGATTCTTTTGATAGTTGGCGATAAACTTTTTAAGAATTTTCGAGCATTTTTAAATATCTGCACAAATGCAGCCGTCGAGCCTACTCGAATCGTCGCATTTATCAAATTTCTAACCTGTGGGATAGCCTCTTCATAAAGTTCTTCATTGACTTCTTTTATGGCCGCCAATTTTGATGGATTGACCCGAACAATGCTAGCCCCTGGGGCGATACCGCAAAGAGCTATTCCTGCTAGCGTTCCTAAAGTCCCGCCCGTGATACTCCAAAGTTGGGCTTGCGCTGCTGCGATTCTCTTGTCCAAAGCTTCGTCGGTTTGATTCCAGTTGAAATTGATTAGTTGCATCGCTTTGCCCGCGCACCATCGCATTACAGCGCCGACCGTTACACCCGTAAGCAAACTGGAAACTAGAGCGCCCGGATGTCCCAGTAGGTAAAGTGCCCGTCCGGCGATCACTCGACCGGCTCCTAGCACTCCCCGACCTGCTGCCATCGCTCCGACTCGTGCAGTTCCCAAAACACCGAGCGATCGGCAAGCTGTGATTAATGAACTCAGAGATTGATAAGCGCCAATAACCGCCTTGCCACCAAAGTAAATAAATACGCCGCCAAGGGTTACGCCGGCCGCTGCACCTACAGGATCGGCTGCATACCAATCGCCGAGCTTCACATCTCCAATTTGGATGTTGCCGATAACATCCCCGATAAATGCTGTCGCAGAGTTGAAGAAGTCGCCGAGTTTGTCTGTCCAAGTTTTCTCTGCCGTGCCATTGAAATAGTCTGACGTTGTTTGGCCGTCTAGTATTTGCATAATTAATCTGCCTTTGTGTCTTTAGTGTCGATTTCTCGAATAGTTGGATTTTGTGTTGCTGGCCGCCCGTAGGGTTCCAGCGAATTAGATTCTGGGAACCGGAGTGATTCAGACTCTAGATTGTCGGTGTAGCCTTTCTCAGCGCTAGATATCCAATTGTCTAAATCACCGATTCCTAATGCCTCCCTGATGTCTCGCCGCATCAAAAATGAAGTTAGTTTCTGGGCGATTCCCGCAGCATCCACCACACGATCGAGAGCGCTTTCTGTTGCCACTTCTGTTACAGCAGCGGCACTTGCAGAGCTGTGCTTGAGGATTTCTATCAGTGCTTCTTTAAGGGTTTTGGGGTCTTTTTTGGCATCAACGGAGCCGAATTTAATAGTGTTAATTTCTAACTCTGAATTTTGCAGGAGTTTCCCTGATAGTTCCTCTATTTCCGATTCTGTATTCTTATCGGGAAAATTAGTTTTTTCTTGTCCAAAGCCGAACTTGATCCACCATTGCTCAATTATTGAACGCTCTTGACCCGCGAATGGGTCAAAAGGTATAGGAACCTTGCTCACTTCCTCCGTTAAGTCAAAGCCCAAATATTCCGTTATCGCCTCTAGATATTTGGTACTTTTTGTAATCATTTGAAACGCCATAATATCCAAATAAGTCCGTCGTAGGTCGTAATTTGAACTCATATCGTCGTCGTTGCCTTGAGCATTGATAATTTGCTGCATGATTACCCGCAACATATCAGCCTGCGAGTGAACATCTGTTGTTATCGGCTCATCATCTTTTATCTCTGGGTCTGCTGCCTTGATTGTTATTTTCTGGGGCCAGTAACCCATATCTTTGTCTGACTTGCGAATCATGTATTCGCAAAGGTGAATTAAATTACCAACTCGCAATTGTCCTTTACCGTTGGGGTAAATCCACCTTGCAGGAATTGAGGAATCCTTTAATTCAGCTATTGGCAAAATACGCTCTAACCTATTTATCGCTTCAACTGTGTAACGTACTGCGTCGGTTAAGTTGCGGACTTCTAAGCGCTTTTCATTGATAATTCCGTCATCTGTGTTCAGCCAGAAATCATTCGGATCGGGATACGCAAAGTCGGGATTTTTTCCAGACAGCCACGATAAAAGATTTCCTTCGGATTGGCGCAATTTTCCTTCAGAATCCTTGATAAATTCTTTAGTACCAAGTACGCGCTCTAGTCGTTCGGATTGAGCGCCCATGACAAGCATCAATTCCGAAAGATTTCTAACGCTGACTTTTTCGTTTTTCTTGGCTTGTACGTCTAGCCAAACTTTTGGAACTTCAAAGGGAAACGCCATTTTGTCTCCTTGAAAGGTTTCGCCCTTGGCTTTTACACCCGCTAATTGTTCCAAAGACTCCATCCCCGTAATAGGGCTTACTCCTAAATGTTTGTGAATTCGTCTTAATAAACGCACGCTATCTCTACAGCATTCGTCCACGTTTTGCCTCCTTGGTGGCGGGTTTGGGAAAGGAGGAAAAGTAGAAAACGGTGTACTCGGTTCTATCTTAATGATCGGTGACGGATCATTTTGCGAGCAAGGTATTTGATAAATTGATAAATCCCATAATTGCCCGGTGGGGCGTCTATTGGCAATATATTCTTTTAGATAAGCCCCCGTCCCCGATATCATAAAAGGTGATAGCACTTTATCAAAATATCGAAAACTTTGAGGTGACAAGATTATTTGCGGGCCTCCATCGAGCAACCCCCACGCTTTAAAATTAGCACTAAATTTATTAAAATTTGGGCTATTTAGATATCGTGATCCATTGGGATCAGGCGGTTCGTGATAATCTATAAAAGCCGGGCTACGCTCATAAAACGTTTCCTGTGAAGTTGAGTAAAACAAGGGAGTTTGTTGTGTCCACACGCCGCCCCCGTAAGGCTCATCAGGCAAAGAATCTCTAAGAAATAAAAGAGCATTTTTGTGAATTATATCCCAGCTAAAAGTGGCATACGATGGTACATGCCATAAAATCACACAGTGATAGCATTTATTAGCATCAAGCAAAGGAATTAATTCATCGCTAGGGTAGCCAATACCATATCTATTGTTTGGGAGGCTTGGGATAGATGGATTTTCTTCTTTTTTCTTCGGAAATTCCAATCCCAAACTCAATTCGATAGGAGTGAAGGGAATTTGCAGCGTAAATTCAACGCCGACATCGCCTTCATTAGAAGCGGAAATATTAATTCCTAAACCTAAAGCTTCTCCTCCAACACTTCCTCCAATGATTTCTCCCGTGCCGGTGTCAATAGTGGCTCCCCCACCAATTCCTAAAAATCCCCCTGGTAATTCAGCGCTTCCACTAATTGAAATACTGTTATTTGAAGGATCTGCGCTAATGCCAATCGACAATGGCGAAACTTCCACGTTTACGCCGCCGGTGACGGTCATTCCCCCAATAGATCCAACTTCTTGAGTAACGCCGATGCCTCCGCTCGTGGCAGAAGGTTGCGTTTTTCGCCCCATATCAACGCCACTATCTTTGCCGAGATCGATCACACTCGAACCTCTAGTAGCACTCGGCGACAGGGAAGACTTGCGAGAAACCCTAGACATAACTCGCTTCTACTCCGGCGATGCGGGAAGTGCCGCCATCTGCAATCGCCCAAAGCTCCCCGGTAAGAGTTTGCTCTGTAAGGTTGCCGCCCCCGTTTGGTGCGAGGTAAATTCCACTGCCGATCGCAACACTGGAATTGCCAGCAATCCAAATGGGTACATTGCCGGTGTTGGTGGCGTAAAGTATCGCGCGGTTCGCGTTGGCTGTTCTGAATCGCATCGGCGCTCCGCTGGGAATGTCGATTCCGTAAGGCAATCCCGCGCCGATCATTCTTATTTGCGGTTTTGCAATTAGGTCAATGTTGTATCGGTAATCGCCTTCTAAATTGATGTAATCGCCAGCTCCCAAGACGCCAGAGCCATAATTAATGATAGAGACACCAAGGCTATCGTCTGGACTTAGTAACTTTAATTGATTAATTGTAAGATAAGGAATTGTGAAGGGAATTGTCGTTTCTCTTCCCTTGTTTTGAAGTCGAGCCGTTGCCAGCGTAGACCATGCACCAGTACCTTTTCGTGCGTGAAATCTCAACCCTAAAAATGGATACTCTTCCTCAATAGTAAGCATTGCAGCAATTTTTTCCGCTGAATTCATTTCAGGAAATATTTCTGGGTAAGGTGCTTGCTGCAAGGATGGCAAGTATATTGCACCGCTAAAGGCTTCTAAATAAAAGCTTCTTCCCAAATAGTAAGAATTAGATAAAGCGTCATATTCTGCGAAGGAGTTAGCACAATTTAAAATTTCAATAATTCCCGTGCCATCGGCGGCGGTGATGCTACGTCGAAATGTTTTAGTATTTTCAAGTTGATTTTCAGCCATTAGATTAAATAATTTTTACCTTCAATAACTGAACCGCCACCGGGCAAACTAATTACTTCGATTGGGAATTCCAGCAAAGCGCTAAATGTGGCGTTAGTTCCCCCGCTTGCTGCCAGCGTGTGAGTGCATCGGGTTATTGCTGTTTTTTTGTCTGGGTTGCGCGCTGTGTCAAGTTCGATGAGCTTCAGAGCAATAACGGCCTCCATTGCCGCTTGTGCGAGATTCGGCGGAGTGTGGCTGCCGCCGGTGCCAGCGGTGAAAGTAGATCCAGTCAAGTAATGGCTGGCGGTATAATTTGTGCCGCCGTCGGCAGCATTGCTCGCTGTCACGTTTAAGAGCAAGTCAATCGCAGCAGTCTTGGTCGATAAATTTGCTGTAATAGTTATTCGGTCGGCACGCTCTGCAATTCTTGGTAAATTGTTCTCTTCCTGTTCCAGTAATCCCAATATTCCGTATACATACCGCTCTTTACTCGCAGGGCCTTCAGGGTTGGCGTGAGATTTTCCACTGACTGAAGCGCCAGCACCGGAAGTATGATCCGCCATAAATAATAATTTTAATAATCTTACTTTTCCAGTTTAAGTACAATTCATTAGCTCGATGTTAGGCTACTAAATTCTTAAGAAGTTGCGGAAATAGACAAATCAGCAACTACTCCCCACTAAAAAACAACGTGACAACAACGGTTGCGCGCGCTACGATAGAATCAGCAGCTAAAAGGTTGCTTTTATAACAGTATTCTTACAGAATCAGCAACTCGTGAAAATTTGCGGCGTCGGACAAGCCACCCCATTAAATCCGGTAACTTTTCAACAAATCAGCAACCATTTGATTTCTGATTGTCACAAACTATTTTTGGCTGTCGCTTGGTATACTGGCGAAAGACCGGAGGCAATATTGAGCATGGATGTAAAACACGTCTATGAAGATGTGCAGAAGCGTAAACCGCGTGACACAGTGCTTTACCCATTGTTCAACCGCAAAGATAAACAAACTCGCGAAGTGCCGAGCAATTGGGCACTTAAACTCATGCTCGGAGCTTATGAAGCGCCAGAATCAGGGTTTCTATTTCCTTCTCTATACCGAGCCGACAAGCATTTAAGCCGGCAGGCTATAGATAAAGCGTTTCGACGAGCCTTGAAAAAAGCAGGTTTACAAAATAAGGGATTTTCTTTATATTCGGCGCGCCGTGGGTTCATCACTAGGCTCAATGAGCAAGGTTTGGATATTAAAGTAATTCAACGATTGACTGGGCATAAAAGTATTAATTCTTTAATCCGGTATATCGATGTAACTGATGCCCAGCTAAAAAATGCAATTGCAAATTTTTAATTTATGACTTTATTCAATCCCGCCCAGACACAAGCGCAACAAGCAACAAAGTTTCCTAACAGCAGCACTTTAATAGAGTTTTCGCTGACAACATCACCGACAACAATTCTTTCCGATCGTAGTGCCACCAGCAACAGGCGAGGGTTAACTGTTTTTAACGACGGCACTGCTAACGCGCTTTTGGCTTACGGCTCGACTATTTCAGCAACTAATTTTACCGCTGAGTTATTGCCGGGAGGGTATTTTGAAGATTCACCTAGTTCTCCGTGGCAAGGGCCAGTCACGATGAGAAGTACGAGCAGCTCGACAACCGTAAATGTTACGGAAATAACAATTATCTAATGCCTCTAAGCAATCCAATTACTGAGCCACAAATACCGCAGCCGATCGCCCGTGATGCAGAATTTCAGGCGGCGGATGCGGCACACGTAAATGCGCCAGACCCACATGGCCAGTACAGGCTAAAATCGACAGCTATTACCGATGCAGAACTTCCAGGCACAATTACTCGTGATGCAGAATTTCAGGCGGCGGATGCGGCACACGTAAATGCGTTCGATCCACATCCTCAATATTTATTACCATCGGAAGGGGATGCTCGGTATTTAGGAATAAATGCTAAAGCGATCGATGCGGAACTTGTTGATGGAATTGATAGCAGCCGTATTGTTTTTGGCGAAAGCTGGCACAAAGCTATGGGTGCCAACGTAAACATAGAAAGTGTTTTTTATACTTCTGGATTCCTCGATTGCTATAATGGTGGCGGCACTTTTCCATCTGGCATTTCATTGCTGAATGGATTCCAATCTCGCCACGGAAATCCTACAAATCAGTGGGGAATGCAAGCGGGATGCCAACACGATATTAATAATGAATTTTATTTCAGAACAGTAACGGGTGGCATTTGGCAACCATGGCGACGAGTTTGGAATGACGGAAATTTTAATCCTGCTAGCCACACTCAACTTTTTTCTCCTACCGTAAAAGCCATCGGTGATAGCGAAGGAAATTTCACAGCCATTCCCAATTATTGCGGATTTGAAGTGCGAGCGGCAAATTCCTCTTCTGCTGCTTTTATCTCGTTTCATAGGCCTGGAATTTACGGAGTCCACTTCGGCTTAGATACCAACAACGAGCTAAGAATAGGTGGCTGGTCTATGGGAGGCGCTTCGTATCGCATTTTTCATGAAGGCGTGCCTCTCTATTTTGGAGCGAGCTTGCCGATCGCAAATACAGCCGGGAATTCCATCGGGTTTGGCTGGAATTCCGTGCAACCAGGGCAAGGAATTGCGGAGATTTGCAATTATGCTGGACTCGGTGGAGGGGACGCTTTTAATTTTTTAAGGATGGGCGGGAATGCTAGTACAGCTCCGACGTTGGCTCACAGGGTGGCCCGGATTGATATAACGGGAGCTTACATCCAAACATCGGATCGCAGGCTCAAACAAAATTTTTCACCCAGTCCTGGACTAGCGGAAATTTTAGCTTTATCCCCGCAGAAATATCAGCATTATGAGTGCGAGGAATTTGAAAAGAAAGCGAAAAAAATTAAGCTTGGAAAAAATTCTATAAGCAAAATTGGATTTGTAGCGCAAGACGTGCGAAAAGTTTTGCCAGAGGCTGTAGATGTCACCCAATCGGAGGGAGAGCTTTATGGAATTGATTACAGTTGCATTGTTGCTTGCCTAGTGCGCGCTGTACAAGAACAACAGCAACAAATAAGCGAGCTGCGCGCTCGACTACCCGCGGTTAAAGAGTAGGTTTTTTCAACATTGTGGCAATTTCAGCGGGCGGAATTCCTGCTGCAAGTTGCGATCGCACTTCCTGCACTTTTGCCTGAGCGATCGGCGAATCCGTGTTACCACCTCTGATGTGTTGGTGTCTTACGCGCCCGCTGTCGCGGTAAGACAGTCGGTAATATTCCCCGCCCCGGGCGGTGCCACGCGGTCGGTAAGTCGAGATTGCATTGAGTGCCAAATAGTCATCACCGGGCGGGCAATTTGATTCTGTAACGGCGACCTCTGCGGGTGTTACAGAATCATTTTTATGAGGTTGGCAATCTGATTCTGTAACCGCGTCAAACTGAGTGATTGCAGGGGTTTCACTGTGTTGGCAATTTGATTCTGTAACGGCGACCTCTGCGGGTGTTACAGAATCATTTTTATGAGGTTGGCAATCTGATTCTGTAACCGCGTCAAACTGAGTGATTGCAGGGGTTTCACTGTGTTGGCAATTTGATTCTGTAACGGCGACCTCTGCGGGTGTTACAGAATCAATTTTATCGGTGGGAGTGATCGCAAGTTTGACTTCGGCAGAAAGAAGGAAATCCCACTGAGCTGAGAAAGGATTCCAGAATTGCAGCCGCCCGTCTGTCGGATCGACGGCGTGAATTTTGTAAAGGTGGCCGCATTTGACGTGTTTTGCGATCGTCGGTATTTTCTTGATTTTCACCCAATCGCCAGGTTTGTAAAAACTTCCCGTTTCGGAAGCTGTTGTGTCAAAAAGTGAAAGTTGAGCGCTTCTAATCATTGGCTTTCTCTGCTTCCACAAGTTGCAAGTTTGGAAAAATGCAGCCAAGCTTGTCATTGATGTAAGCCAGCTCCCAGTCCTCTATGTGGAGTTTCGGTTCACCGGGACTGTGAACGCTGGTTTTAGTAAAATCAACTCCCCGCTGCTTGAGATTTCTCTCGCAGATTTTGATGTACTCGTTAATCAGCCCGGTGAATTCGATAAATGTGTGGCAGTTGGTGGCGATCGCCTCGCGATAATAATTGTTTGAGGCCGCCTTCATCGCCTCCAATATTTCCTCTGGGGTCTGAGGAGAATCTGGAAGTTGCTTCCTGGCCCCTCCCAATAAAGTCACTGCTTCCTCTTTGGTCAACATTGATTCCTCTACATTGGTTGTCTAGTAATTGTCTAGCGGTAGCCATTATTTAAGTAGATATGCGTAATTTTCCCTGACTGTCAGTCCTAATAATTCCGCCAGCTTTCTTGACTGAGAATGAGTTAATTCACCTTTTAAAGCAGCAGGATATTCCCTCAATGCTGATTTTGATTTTTTGTAGTCAGAGAGGGGGACGGGTGCATTTTTAGGCGAGGGACGATGACTCCAGCAGCCACTCGCTTCGTGCTTGACAGCTATCATTAATTCTCCTTTTCCTACGATGTCATCTACTCCTTTGTAAATCGTTACAGCTTTCCCGGCGTAGATAATGCGATCGGTTCCAAAGGCTGATCCTATTTCTATCGTCGTCTCTCCGAGCAACTCAAAGCGCGTACTTCCTCTGTTTGAAAACTCTACCAGATCGGGTTTGTCGAGAGAGTCGATCAGTTCTTCTAGAGCGAACAACAGTAAGCCTTTTAAGCGGGGAAACCAAAAGCGGTGTTTGGGATCGGCGACATTTATTCGCCCCAATACAGCTACTGCTGTTTTCCAGTATTTCTGCCAAAAGTTTAGAGCTTCCCTTTTTGAAAGAATGCTTATTGTATCGGCAAACTTGAGAGTGTAAATCCAAAGTTGAAACAGTTCCGGAGATTCAACGCCCGCTCGAATAAGTTCTTGCTCGTTAAATTCCTTCTCTGTATAAGATTTGCCAGAACTGGGGGCTTGCTTTCTACTTTTAGTTATTGCCATACTCGTTAATCCTGATTTGTCGAGCATTTATTTAGTGACAGCCGATCGCATTTCACGACGATCTGCCTACGTATCGAGTTCAAAACCTTCGCTCTCCAGATTCCGCTGCAAAGGTTCTTCTTCGGTTGCCTTCGATACTAAGATGTCGGCTTCTGGGTTCCAGCCTTGATTGAGTTCTTTGTATTCTTCGGAATTGATGTCTAGTAGATTCTGCATTTTTTGGGCAAAGCATACAGCCTTGGCAATTTGGTCATCTTCGTCTTCCCCGTACCGGGCAGTGAATTGGATGCAGCGGATCAGCGCGATTGCTATATTCCAGGTTATTTGCGCCGTTATAGGCTTCTCGATCGGATCTGTTTCTGTCATTCCTTGGGTTCTCCTTCTCTCACAAGCCGATCGCCCTTCACGACAAATCGGCCACTTCCTACATATCGAGCACTTCAAAACCTTCGCTTTCTAACTGCCATTGGATCTGGTACATCATCGCAGCACCGGCGGCTAAAGTTTTGGGGTCAATATATTCATCGCCCGCCACAACTTCCGCTCTCTTGTAGCCAGTGCAGCGGCAGCCGCGGTTTTGGAGGAATTTCTCGCAGGGTTCCTCGCACTGTTGCCAAGGTTCTTCCTCCGTTCCTTCCGGCACTAGGATGTCGGCATCTGGGTTCCATCCAAGTTCCAGCACTTTGTAAGTTTCGGAGTCTGAATTAAACAGGTTTTGCAATTGTCGCGCTGTGTCGATCGCAAT
>NZ_JAUBRC010000084.1:0-12959 GCF_036701635.1 Microcoleus sp. N9_B4
ACCAATTCCGACACCATCGGTAACTCCAACACCAATTCCGACACCAACGCCAACGCCATCGGTAACACCAATTCCGACACCGACGCCATCGGTAACTCCAATACCAATTCCGACACCAACGCCAACGCCATCGGTAACACCCACACCCACACCAATAACTAATAACATTCCCAACGATGATTGCATCTGCGACGATATTGTTTATCCCAACTTAAACCAACCTAACTCAGTTGCAAACACTATCATCGGTGTATCCAGCATTCAAATAGGTACATCCCAAAATGACAAGTTTTTAGGTAGCAACACTGGCAACATATTCGATGCCAAATCAGGGGATGACAACTTATATGGTGGCGACAGCAGCGACATCCTCAACGGCAAAACAGGCAATGATTTTATCAGCGGTGGTAGTGGCGATGACATCCTATTTGGAGATGAAAATAATGACATTATTCTTGGCGACTTGGGCAATGATTTAATCTTTGGAGGCAAAGGCAATGACTCCATAAATGGTCGCGAAGGTAATGACATCGTTTATGGCAATAGAAATGATGACTTCATCGATGGTGGCAAGGATAATGACACCTTATTTTCAGGCAAAGGAAATGACATCCTGCTTGGTAGTCAAGGTGATGACTACCTGTTTGGCAACCAGGGTTCGGATACCATCTGCGGCGGTGCAGGTAATGATTTAATTAGTGGTGATGAAGCAGCAGATATTCTGGGAGGGTGCGAAGGAAATGATACTCTTTACGGAGGCGAAGACAAAGATACTCTCACTGGTTGTCAAGGTGATGATATTCTTTACGGAGACTTGGGGAATGATAGTTTGATTGGCGGTAGCGGTAACGATATCTTTGTCTTAAATTCAGGTCAAGGATTTGATATTATTGCTGATTTTACTATCGGTCAAGATTCGATCGCACTAACCGGAGGTTTGAGCTTTAGCCAGTTAGCAATAACTCAAAATACTCAGGGAACTCTCATCAAAAATGTCTTGACAGGACAAGAGTTAGGTGTGATGATTGGAGTGAGTGCGAATTCGATTACATCGGCTAATTTCCGGTTGATTTAGGAAATCAAGAAAAGTACGATCGCCCATTCGATCCAAAAGAGCGATCGCACTTCTACCAATTTTAAAAGGTCTATAGCAATCCTAAATGAGTCGTAAAATTTTTACCCCACCCCAACCCTCCCCTTGGTAAGGGGAGGGAGTAAGAAATTCACAAATGATTTAGGATTGCTATAGCAAAAATTTAACGATTATTCATACTTTCGGCCGCGCCACTGAGTAGGCTGATTTAAAGCAGAAATGAGAATTCGCAAAAACGCCAGGGGATCGGCCAAAGGTGACAGCCAAAACAGCCATTTACCAGATGCCTGAGTTGTATCGTAGGAAGGGGCGATCGCGAAACACAAAGCCGATCGCACTGCAACCAAAAATACATTCAATCCCAACAGCCAAAAGTGCGGAAATACACCAACCGCAGGCAGCGAACCAAACAGCAAATAGCACAACACAATCGGCACAGGCAAACCTTGAACCGCCAGCAACAGCCACAAATCGCCCCAAATTTGACCGCCCGAAGCAGCATCTTTCAAATCCAGCGATCGACCCCATTCATTCCAAGTCTCGATCGCCCCCTCATACATCCGCACCTTCAACACCTTAGCCCCATCCAAAAAGCCCACCTTAAAGCCCTTAGCAGCCGCATAGCGAGCCAGAGTCACATCATCGCAAAAAGAACCTTTTGCGACCTCATAGCCCCCTAATGCCACCAAAACCTCGCGCTTACACAAGAAACACTGACCGTTCGCCATCACCCGTTCCGGCACATCCCCGCCAGTCCCCGTCGGCCCGAACCGATAAACCAAAGTCATTAACAAAGCAGGTTGCAGCCACAACTCCCCCGGATACTTGAGGATAAACTGCGGCGAGAGCGAAATCAAATCGTAATTTCCAGCTTTCGCCGTTTTGAGTAAACTCGCAATCAAACCCGGATGCGGCACAGTATCCGCATCTATCCCCAAAATCCACTCGCACTTCTCGGAACTTGCTAAAAAACCCGCATTCAGCGCCCACGGACGCCCAACCCAACCCGCCGGCAGCGGATCGTCGTTAATCAAGCGAAACCGGGGGTCTTTTTGTGCTGCGGCTTTGACTAAATCTCCGGTTCCGTCTACCGAATAGCTGTCAACCACGATCGCTTCTCGGAGTTCGTAACTTTGGCTGGTTAATCCTTCCAAACAAGGCGAAATTCGATCGGCTTCGTTCAAAGTCGGTACTACCGCAGTACAAGCACCTAACAAATCCAGCGTCGGCGAATCGGGTTCCAGGGGCGGGATGCGCGATGGGCCTTTAATCAAACGCGACATAAGAATGGCTGCGGCGGGCAATTGCAGCAGCAAGAGTGCGACAGGGATGAGACTTGTCAGCGGTTGGGAGAACAGGTGAGGGGCGATCGGGAAAACCATACTATGGAAAAATTCAAGAATGGGGAATGACTTACGGGATATGGGTTGGGAGCTTATTTACAGTTCATTTTTTTTGTAAGTGGTATCAATTTAAAAAATTTTATTAAATTTTGACCTCAAACATATTACAGGAATTGGGAATGAAAAAATCGCCACTGAAAAACCCGGTTTCTTGTAGAAACCGGGTTTTTAAACTAGCTCAAAATTTAGTGTAAATTTTTGCTAAATCAGCCGGGGTTGCTCAGTAGCAACTCACTTACGCAAAACGCCCACGGGCTGAGGTGGAATTTCAGCCGTGAGAACAGATGTCTCCAAAGACGGCATTGTTTCGGTTACGTCACCTGTTGCGGGTTTAGCGATCCAGCTTAACGCGATCGCCGGAACTACACCCAGAAGCACCGCTAGCGATGTCGGGAACCAGAACCGAGAATCCAAGGAAACTACAGTGATAATTGCTCCGAAAGCAAAGTTTACCAAATAAACAATTAAGGGCAAACCCAATTCCGAGCGCTCTAATTTAATCGGTGTTTTTCTCCACAAGAAAGCTGCTACAGACATAAATAGCGCCCCCGTACCCATCCAGCCAGCCAAATTGCGGTAAGGCATCCCAAAGAAAGCCCCAAGTTCCTCAAACTCCCAAAAAGGCACAGAAGTTTGACTCATCGCCGGATCTAGTACAAAATCCCAAGCTGTTAGCAGCAAAGCACCAAGGGCGATCGCCCCTATTTGGCGCACCCAGTTGAGTTCACCTTTACCGCCACCTACTCCAGCGCGAGCAATTATGTATGAAACCAGTCCCAGATAAAACCACGAGAGGGGAATTGTAAACGGAACCAGCCCTGCAATTTTGTAGCCCAAACCGCTCAAATAGTGGTAGTGCCCGAAAGGAAAACCCGTACTCGTTCCCAACAACTCGCTACTCAAGGACAAAAACACAGAAGGCACTAAAAAGGCCAGAGTTGCACCCAAACCCAACGTCCGCAAGGCATAGAGAGCAACTGCTGCTGCACCAAAGATGATATAAACTACTCCACCCCCAGCCATCCCCCACTGGAATAGCGTTTGCCCTGCTGGTGGCAAACTCATCACCAATTCGGGACGGGGTAAAATCAGCAGCAACCCTGCCAATCCAAAAGCCATTGATAAGACGTGGGCAATTAAGCAAAAGCGCTCAGCAATCAAAAGTTGCTTCATGGGACTCCTCGAAAAAATATTAGATGCAGAAAGCACTTTTAACAGTTTACAAACTTTAACAAAAAACCAACTGCATTTGAGTTAGTTGTCAGTTGGCTGTTGTCAGTTGGCTGTTGTCAGTTGGCTGTTGTCCGATGCCCGATGCCCAATTCCCGATGCCCGATGCCCGATGCCCGATGCCCAATTCCCGATGCTCAATTCCCGATGCCCGATGCCCGATGCCCGATGCCCGATGCCCAATTCCCAATCTTAATACCATTTCTCTAAAATCGTGCAACACTCTTCGACCCCCCTAGCCCCCCCTTGCTAAGGGGGGGGACAAGAATACTGTTGCATTCTTTTTTAAAATTGGTATAAATTACTGCCAATTTCCCACTAGCACGAAAGGTGCCCAGAAATACGGATTCTGATACTGTTGGTTTTGCAACAGAGTTAATTGAGCGTTGCGGAGGGCTTCAGCTTTGCTGGTTTTAGAAGAAGCAAGCTGCCGGTAAAACTCAGTCATAAAGATAGCTGTAGATTCGTCGTTGACTTGCCAAAGGGTGGCGGCGGTGCTGCGGGCACCCGATCGAATTGCCGCCCCCGCCAAACCCAAAGCCGCGCGGTTATCGCCCGAAGCAGTCTCGCAAGCGCTCAAAACCAAAAGTTCGATCGGCTGTTGTTTCTCCCCAGTGCGGGCTCGCAGCAGTTGATCGAACTCCTTAACATTCACTTTCTGATCCCAAGTCACAATAAAAGTATCCGCCGCATTCGAGCTAAACTGACCGTGAGTTGCCAAATGGACGATCGGGTAAGACAAAGCTTTAATTCGATCGTGCAACCGCCCGCTGACAAAATCTTGATTCAGCAGCGAACTCGCCGGCATCTCGGCTGCAATTTGTTGAACTTCCTGCGTCACCCCGGGCAAAGCCGAGAAGCCTTGACGTGCTTCCGAGAGGGCAGCGGTGAGCACTCTTAACTTGACTTTGTTCAGCGGTTTCGGTGCCAGCAATTGCAATCCTGGCGCCAAAGCAATGCTGTATTTTTCTACCAAAAACTTTTCACCGTCGTGCAGCACCGCCATCGGCAGATTCCGCAAATAACCGTCGAGCACAAATACCAGGGTTTTAATCCCGCTGGCGGTCAAATCCGCCTCTGCGGGGCGGATTAACCAGTCGTAAACCTGTTCAACAGGTAGCCTCCTGTCGCGGGGAAAAGCAGCAGGCCTGATGGTATTTTTGGCTTGTCTGAAGGCAGTTTCCAACTCAGCTTGAGACTTCACAGTAGTGTAGCGGCGCAGGGGTTTGCCGGGAATTGACAAAATTACCTCCAAACGATCGCTCAAAATAATCGGATAAATCACCGCCGCTGTCGGATCAATTTCCTCGATCGACTTTGGTTTAGCATCAGCGCAAGCATCCCGAAAAAAGTTGTCCAATTCCGCCAACTGCAAAGATTCCACCGTTTGGCGCGCTAGTTTCAATTTAGGTTGACTGGGAGTTTCGTCTTGCAAAAGCAGCCCGACTAATTCCCGATAAACCGGTTCGGCACTTTCCCGAAACGAAAACTGCACTTCGGGATTGACTGTCACCAAATCGCCCCGCAGAGAAGATAGTACATTCACAGCTTGAGTATATTGAGCGATCGCCCCTTCTGTATTTCCCTGAGCTTTCCGAATCCGTCCCAGTTGCCAAAACAATTGGTAAGCAATATCGGGAGATTGAAACGCCGGTGCTAAAGTCAAAGCCTCAGTTGTGAGATTTTCCGCTTTCTGATACTGCTGTTGGATTTCCGATAGTTTGCCTTTCGCTGCCAGAATATAAGCTTGTATTCGTCGATCGCCCAAACTGTTTGCTTTTTCGACCGAGCGATCGAGCATTGTGTCAATATCGCTTAAACTCAAAGTTTCCGCAGGCGACTGAGCTAATTTCATCAAGCTTTGCGCTAGATTAATTTGAGCGTAAAGTCCGGCGCGGTTCGACCCAAATTGAGCGGTTTGAGGTTCGAGAGAACGCCACAAAGCCTCTGCCTCAGACCAATCTTTGCGATCGACCAACAAACTCAATTGGTTTAACTTTGCTTGAATTTGTAGGGGCGATCGATCCGGGATCGCCTGGATCGATCGAGCATAATACTCTAGGGCAAAGCGTTCCCAATCACCCCGCTGTTCCGGTGTCAAACCCGGTTTATTGCTTTTAGCCCGTACCGTATTGCCCAGATTGAGATAAATTGCAGCCTCCTCTGGGCGGGCACCTAATTTTTGCGCTGCTTCGAGTCCAAGCGACAGCACATCCTGCGATCGTTCCAGTTGTCCCAAAACCCGCAATACCCGCCCTAAAGCATGAGTTGCCCGGACTTGTTCGAGAGAAACAGGCTGATTTTTCAAAGTTTCCAAACCCGCTGCCGAAACTTCGCAAGTTTGGTTTTCCAGCTTGAAAGAAGCTAACAGCATTTTGCAAGCTCTGGGGTAAAGTCCGAGAATTTCCCAAGCCCGACTTTGATTAATTTCAACTTGAAAAAGTTGGTTCTTTCTATCAATTTGCTCGAAAATTTTAGCAGCTTGTGTCCAAATATCGATCGCATCTTGAGGCTGCCCCCGTTCAAGTTGCAACTGTCCTTGAATGTTGAGAGTTTCCGCCACAATCCGCTGCTGTTCGGGAGTGTTGGCTTGTGTTCGCACAGCCGACAAACTTGAATTGACAGCTTTTTCTGCTTCTTCCCAAAGCCCCAACTGCCCGTAGGTTGCAGCTAAATTACTCAAAGCTGTGGCGCGATCGAGATTTTCCCCTTTTGCCTCAAACTGGGCCGCCGCTTGCTGCAACAACGGTACAGCTTCCGAAAAACGTTCCTCTTGGTACAGAGTTCGAGCTTGTCGGACAAGCTGCACCGCTTGTGGTGGATTAACCTGAGCAACTCCGGGAGGAATCGCAACTGCTAGCAGACAGGAAATCACAAATAACAGAATTACTTGCCGGAGCGATCGGGTAAACTTCATATTTAAAAAATAAAATTACAACCGCAGACACACATACCAATTAACCCAAATACATCTTATCATTTATCTGCGTTAATCCGCGTTAATCCGCCTACATCTGCGGTCAAAAAAAACCTAATTTCAACGCGGTACACAAACAGAAATCGGTTGAGGATTGCGAGAGTCAGCAGCATTACCCGGATTATATCCAACAAGCATAACTTCTCCTTTCGCATTCACCACCCAACCTTGCGCCGGAACAACTTCCCGATCCCGGATTTCCCCTTCTTCCTTCTTCCCTCGATCGGTTACATCGGTTAAATCCTCTACATTGCTTGTTGCCGAACTTCCGGCCTCTTCCACCCAAGGAAACGGCGCTGGAGCGGTGCTGAGGGCATCATTAGGACTGGGTGGCACTCCTCCTTTCCCAGTAGCAGTAAATGCGCTCCCGGCCTCTTGCGTGCAGGGATTTGCCGCAATTAAAGCAGCCGAATCGACAACATTTTGTGGCAGTTCCACTAAACCTTGAGCAGGATTCACCCCTGAAGCACTAAATGTAACACTACCTTGCAAAGCCGGGCCGCTACTTTGGGAAATCGCCGCAATATCGCTGGTAGGAACTAGAGAAGTTGGATTTACTTGTAAGGCCGCAAATTCAGCATCAGTTAGTCCTAAACTACTTCTGGCTTGTTCCCGTGTCACGGCTGAAAAACCAAAGATATTCGGAACATTTACCGTAACTTGACCGCCCCTAGCTGTGCGAGCGCTAGCTGTAATATCGCTATTTTCTCGTGGGAGAGCTACCAGAATATCGCTATTAATTCTGATATTTCCACCGTCAGAAATACCTGCATCGGTGGTAATTTTGCTACCGCGTCGTAACTGGATATCTCGCGCTTGGAGGTTAACATTTCCCCCACCACCAGAGTCAGTTGTGCCATTAATGCTGCCTTTGTTATCAAGCGCAATTGAGTCAGCTACAACTGTGAGAGTACCAGCATTAGGAATACCCTGCGCCCGGACGTTGATCGCTGCTCCATCCCGGACAATCAATTGACCGACATTTAGATTAATTGAACCCGCATTTCCCGTAGCGTTGGGAATGGGAATGCCAAATAAATTACCCGCCGAAACATCAATTTGACTAATCAATTGACCGTCAAGAGCAGTGCCACTCACTTCTACGCGATCGGCATCAATCGTGATGCTACCTGCATTTCCCGTACCAAAAGCAGACATGAAAATTACTCCCCCATCCCGCACAGTCAGCACGGGCGTGGCAATGTCAATATTGCCTCCCTGATTAGAGCCACTGGTTTCACTGGCGAGGAAACTAATATTGTATTGTCCATTTGCCAAAAGTCCAGAGATGCCTGCTAACTCTACCGACTCAGAGGCCCTAATTGTCAAATTACCTCCGGGGCCCCCATTAGAAAAGAGACTATTGCCAATAGTCGCACCGCTCGATACGGAAATTCCGGCTCCTTGGGCAACAATCAATTGCTTGGTGTCGATCGTAATATCCCCGGCTCTACCTTTCCCATTAGGATCTATAGAGGCGGCGGCGATCAAAGTTTGCAGAACGCTCCCAGGGGGCGTTCTTAAAACTTCTACTGATTCAGTCGCTTTAATGTCGATCTTCCCTGCTGCTCCCTCACTGGTGGTGGTAGTGGTGAGAATAGCACCATCGCGCACGATTAATTTCTGGACGGCAACGGTAATGTTTCCCCCTGTGCCACTACTACCCAGTAATGACCCATTGCTGAGCGTAGAACCAGCCTGATCGAAAACGTTGGCACGGATGTTGATATTTCCTCCATTTCCCGTACCAAAACTGACCGAACCTGCTACTACTCCATCGCGCATCAGCAAGCGTCCAGTATCGATCGCAATGTCTCCAGCAGTTCCAGTGCCAACAGTGCCAGCGCTCAGAACAATTTGCGGATCGAAAGGATCGATTGTTCTCAATGTCCGATAATTAACTAAAAATTGTTGATAGCTCTCAAAGCCAATCCCGCTTATTTCTACTGAGTCAGTAGCACGGATGTTGATATCGCTGCTTTTTCCATCTCCCAGTGTAGTGGCGAGAATTTGCGACCCTTGATCTACTCGCAAGTTTTGGGCGTTGATGTCAATGCCTCTACCATTAATATTTCCCAGTGTCAGTCCATAAATTCCCGAACTACTGACGGTGACGTTTGAACCTCTAATGTCAATTTTTCCACCTCCTAATCCGCTGGTATTTATCAACGAACTGTTGATTTCAATATTGCCAAAGTTCTGAATATTATCGTAGTTTAAATTCAGACCTAAAGCTGTTGGTTCAAATTGTACTAAACCGGGACTTTTAACACTTCCGAGTAATATTTGTCCGGTATAAGCTGTTAAATTTCCTCCTTGTAGTTGAATGTCTCCACCAATTAAGGCTAAGGTTTGACCAGGATCTACTGCTAAACCAAGTTTGTTAGAAACAGGAATTTCTACGGGCAGTGGCGGTAAGGTTGGTGTGGGGCCAATTGCTTGGGAAGAGTTGACAATTGTGCCGGAATTTTCTCTAAATCTTAAACCCACAGGAATATTAATCGCTAACAATGGCACTGTATTAGCATCGGCCGCACTAAATTCAAAGCCATTATCAAAGAGAATTCCGCTACCAGTTGAACCGATAAATGAGCCGCGTAAATCTAACCTAGCATTGGGGCCAAAGATAATCCCTTTCGGATTAAGTAATAATAAGTTAGCATTTCCTTGGACTCCCAACACACCTAAAATATTAGAAGGATTGCCACCCGTAACGCGGGTAAAAATATTCGCAATTCCGCTGGGATTGGCAAAATATGCTCCTCTGCCTTCACCCACATTAAATTCTCGTAAACTGTGAAATAAATTTACTCCGCGACTTGCACCGCCAGTGATTCTATCTGAGGGTAAGTTGTTGATAGTATCGGGAACTGTGCGCGAACTTTCCGCGCCCAGGGTATTATCGGGGATGATTTGGGCGATCGCAGGGAAAGGATACAGCAGTAAGAATGCAAAAAATAGGGCGGAAGATTGATGCTGCATCTTTTAAGTCTGGTTAATTTAGTATTAGGAAAATAGCGACGGGTTAGCTAAAACCTCAAGAGTACCTATCGAGGTACGCAAACACCCGTCGGTTTCGGACTGCGAATAGATGCACCACCACCAGAATTATAGGCTACCAGCCTTACTTCTCCTCGATCGTCCATTACCCAACCTTGAGCGGGAATAATTTCTGTTGGTCGAATTTCGAGGGATGGTATGACGCCTTCTACTTGCGGACTTCCACCTACCGCTGGTTCCACCCAATTAAACTGGCTAGAATTGCTGCTGAGAACATCATTAGGACTGGGTGGCACTCCTCCTTTCCCAGTAGCAGTAAATGCGCTCTCGGCCTCTTGCGTGCAGGGATTTGCCGCAATTAAAGCAGCCGGATCGACCACATTTTGTGGCAGTTCCACTAAACCTTGAGCAGGATTCACCCCTGAAGCACTAAATGTAACACTACCTTGCAAAGCCGGGCCACTACTTTGGGAAATCGCCGCAATATCGCTGGTAGGAACTAGAGAAGTTGGATTTACTTGTAAGGCCGCAAATTGAGCATCAGTCAGTCCTAAACTACTCCTGGCTTGTTCGCGGTTAAGGCTTGTAAAGCCAAAAATATTTGGTACATTGACCGTAACTTGTCCGCCCCTAGCTGTGCGAGCATTAGCTGTAATATCACTATTTTCTCGCGGTAAAGCTACCAAAATATCGCTATTAATCCTGATATTACCGCCCTCAGAAATACCTGCATCCGTGGTGATTCTACTGCCGCGCCGCAACTGAATGTCTTGCGCTTCAAGGTTAATATTTGCCCCTGTACCAGAGACAGTCGTGCCATCAATTATGCTTTTATTATCCAGGGAAATTGAATCGGCTACAACGTTAATATTGCCAGCCCTACCTGTTCCTGAAGATTGAACATTAACTACTGCACTATCCCGGATAATCAATTGATTAGCATTCAAATTCAACGAGCCTGCATTTCCGCTAGCAGTGGGATTTACAGCATTAAACGCCCTACCAACCGAAGCCTCAATTCCACTCCTCAACCCACTGTTACTCCCAATACCTTGCACTTGTAAGCGATCGGCATTAATTGTAATATCTCCTGCATCTGCTATACCCAAAGAAGCTGCAGAAATAACCCCGCCATTCTGCACACTTAGTTTAGGTGTTGAGATGCGGATATCTCCACCTCTACCAGAACTTGCAGTTTGAGTAACAAAAGAACTTGCTACATAGCCCGCATTCCCCAAAAATCGTGACTCGCCGCTCACTTCTACAGACTCGGAGGCTCTCACAGTTAAATTTCCTCCCGTCCCCCCACTTGTAGAAAACACAACTGTGCCAAAAATTGCACCAGTCGTTAAACTAATTGTGGCTCCATTAGAAACACTCAGCCTCTTAGTGTCGATGCTAATATCCCCACCTTTTCCATTCCCATCAAAAGTATTCGTGCCGAGCCGAGTTTGCCCTAGACCTCCAGGAAGACTACCCGATAATTCCACAGATTCACTCGCTTTAATCGCGATATTCCCCGATGCTCCATCACTAAGGCTGAAGCTCGCAAACGCACCGCCATCGCGCAGTATTAACCGTTGCGCTTCAACAGAGATGTTTCCGCCTTGACCAGTGCTTGCGTTCGTTGTGCCGTTATAAAGCGCCGAACTGACGAGTTCGACATTCTGGGCGCGGATACTCAGATTTCCACCATTGCCAGCACCAAAGGTGGGGGCACCGCCCACTACCCCATTGCTCATCAACAGCCGTCCGGCTTCAATGTTAATATCTCCGGCTGCTCCACTGCCAATAGCGCTAGTAAACAGAACGATTTGCGAAATGAAGGGGTTGCCTGTTCCTGATGTCTGAAAATTTTCTGTAAGCTGCTGATAGCCCTCAATTCCCAACCCGATCATTTCTACTGAGTCAGTAGCGCGGATGTTGATATCGCTTCCTCTCCCCTCTCCCAGTGTAGAGGCGAAAATTTGCGCCCCCCCCTCTAGTCGTAAGTTTTGGGAATTGATATTAATGCCTCTACCATCAATATTTCCGAGTGTGAGTCCATAAATTCCTGAACCATTAAGATTAATGTTTCCACCTCGAATATCGACTTTCCCACCTCCTAATCCGCTGGTATTGATGAACGCACCGTTCATTTCAATATTGCCGAAGTTGGAAATATTGTCATAGTTTAAATTCAGACCTAAAGCTGTTGGTTCAAATTGTACTAAACCTGGACTTTTCACACTTCCCAGAAGAATTTGTCCAGTATAAGCTGTTAAATTTCCTCCTTGCAGTTGAATGTCACCGCCAATTAATGCTAAAGTTTGACCGGGGTCTACTGCTAAACCGAGTTTTTCAAAAGCCGGAATTTCTATGGGTAGAGGCGGTAAGGCTGATGTAGGAGCCATTGTTTGGGAAGAGTTGACAATTGTGCCAGGATTGTCTCTAAATCTTAAACCCACAGGAATATTGATTGCTAACAATGGCACTGCATTAGAATTAGCTGCACTAAATTCAAAGCCATTATCAAAGAGAATGCCGCTACCAGTTGCACCGATAAACGAGCCGCGCAAATCTAACCGAGCATTGGGGCCAAAAACAATCCCTTTTGGGTTAATCAAAAACAAGTTACTGTTTCCCAAAACTCCCAGAGTTCCTAAAATATTAGAAGGGTTGCCACCTGTAACGCGGGTGAAGATGTTGGCAATTCCGCTGGGATTGGCAAAATATGCTCCCCGCCCTTGACGGATGTTAAATTCGCGCAGGCTGTGAAATAAATTTACTCCGCGAGTTGCGCCGCCTTCTATTCTGTCGGATGGTAAGTTATTAATCGTGTCGGGAACTATGCGCGAACTTTCTGTACCCAAGCTATTATCGGGAATAATTTGGGCGATGGCGGGAAAAGGAAACAGCAGTAAAAATGCAAAAAATAGGGCGGAAGATTGGCGGGGCATCTTTTAATTCCTGTTAATTTAGTATGAGGAAAATAGCGAGGGATTAGCTAAAACCTGAAGAGTACCTATCGAGGTACGCAAACACCCGTCGATTTCGGACTGCGAAGAGATGCACCACCAGAATTATACGCTACCAGCGTTACTTGTTCTCGATCGTCCATTACCCAACCTTGAGCAGGCATAATTTCTGTTGGTCGAATTTCGAGGGATGGTATGAGACCTTCTACTTGCGGACTTCCACCTACCGCTGGTTCCACCCAATTAAACTGGCTAGAATTGCTGCTGAGAACATCATTAGGACTGGGTGGCACTCCTCC
>NZ_JAUBRC010000003.1:0-82048 GCF_036701635.1 Microcoleus sp. N9_B4
GTAATCTTAATTGTGCCGGAAGCTTCGCTCGGATTGCTGGCTCTGTCTGTGTAAACTGCGCCGCCAAAACCCCTTAAAAACGGATTATCTTGGCCTGTTGCGTAAACGGCTGCTGTGGTGTCGTTGCCGATGAATCGGGAGTTGTCAATTGTCAGCTTACCTTGAAGGCTGTTAATTGCCCCGCCGTTAATTCCTTTGTTGTTGGTGAAGTCGCTGTTGGTGACTGTAAAAGTTTTGAAACTCAAAAAGCCGATCGCACCTGCACCGCGTTCATCGTTAGCGGCGGTGGCTACGTTGCCGTTAAATTTACTGTTGGTAACAGTCAGGGTATTGTTGAAATTACCAAAAATTGCGCCACCGCCTTGATCGGCGACGTTGTTGTTGAACTGAACGTTTTCTACTGTGAGGTTTACTTCGTCGGTTGTGCCGATCGCGCCACCTCGATCGGTAGTTTTGCCGTTAGCAACAATCAGGTTTTTGACGACAAAATTAGTAGCCGTCGCAACGTTGGCATTGACAAAAAAGGCGCGGGATGCGTTGTTGCCACTGATAGTTAAACCGGGTGCAGCGGCGCCGTCAATGGTGATGTTTTTGCCAACGGGAATATCGAGTTGACCGCTGGTGAGGGTAATGGTTTGGCTGGCTAAACCTGGAGCGAAGGTAATTATATCCCCTGCAGCAGCGGTGGCGATCGCAGCCCTTAATGAACCCGGCCCGCTATCGCTATTGTTGGCTACTACGATCGTAGCTAAATCACCTCGGTAACTTGCCATCGCATCGGGCTCCAAGGCTAAGGAAGATTCAATTTGACCCTTAGCAAATTCTAAATTCCAGTCGCCTCCGCGGCCGGTTATGTTGGTGGAAGCGGCAACGTCAGCCCCGGTTAATTGACTGAAGCGATCGACGAAATTAGCACCTGTACCGCTTGCTACATCGCACCCGTAGAGCATGATGTCTGCTTCTGAGCCTAGTGAAGTTTGCCACTTTTCCAACTGGCTTTTGTATTGCTCTATGTTATCTGAACCCAGAGCGGTATTGCCTAATTGTAGGCTGCCAGAACTGCCGTGAGAAATAATGTGAACTGAGTCTATCGCCCCGTTAGTAGAGGCATATGTGGAAATTTCGGAGGTGATTTGTTCGATGCCGTTTTTGGTGCGATCGAGTATTACTACCTGCTGTCCCGGCAGCACTCCCGCTGCAATTGACTCGTAATCTTCCACGCCGGAGTCAATGAAGACTAAGGAGCGCAGTAGCGGTTTTTCAAGAGAAGATTGTGAGTTAACTTGAGCGAATGTAGAATTCATATTGGAGACTCCATTAAGGGCATTATTGGTAGATACGCCCCGGAGTAATCTCATCAAGTTTATTTGATAACTATGCGCTTTTGGCAATTAATTTTTGTATGGATTGAGGTAATCTGACTGAGGATAACAAAGCCTAATTGCCGTTGGTTCGAGCTGTTGTCATAAGTTGTGCGAATTTGGTCACTCTCTCTAAGGATAAAGACATATTGTTGAAGTGCCTAAGTAATTTTCTCGGTGTAGCCAGATTCCTTAGCCCCAAATCTGGAAACAAAATATCCACCTTCATTGATGGTGGAGTCCTTGACTACAAAGCTTTTGGATGGGGAATTTGCGTATTCCGAGGCGCCAGTCGTTTCCCTTAAAGAAGCGAACATATTGCGTCCTCCAAAAGTGAGTTTAGGAATAGATACAGCCTTGGATTCAGAGCTTCTGAAACTGCCAGCGACCTTGTTTATTTCGCTCATTTTTATTTAACCTCTCTATCATTTTCCTCTATTTCTGCAGCGCTGCCATCCGCGATTGCACGGAATTATATCTGCGTGTTTTCCCTGACTTTTGGCAAACGCGCAATTACCGATAGATCCGATATCCTACTGGTGATACCACTTCTAAAAAAGAATCCAAATCTAGGCCCGTGCTTCAAAACTCAATAGCCATTAGTCATTCGGGTAGTGATGCACAGTAATGGGTTAATGTTAAATCAACATAAATTTCCGGGCGTTGCTTAATCAGGGGATGAAAAAAATAACTTGAAAATCCCGAAGTTTTGTGGATACTGGTTTCTCTGACTTGCATATTGAGCCAGTCATACCCTGGCATCAGCAAAGCCCTTTACCTTTCGCTTCAAATCAATTCTACAGTTTCACGCTTGCATCGCCCGCTGTCTCGGTCTATACCTGTGCTGACATAAGGCATCTCCTTTGCTAATCTCAAAGTTAGTTCTTTACCGCAATTGCTCATGGGTAGCCAATCTACAGCCAAAACTATCTTTCTCCTCGCCTCTATGGTGGGCTGGCTTATCGTTGGTGCATCTTTGATGTATCTTTTTCCGGTCGTCGCAGATTGGTTAATATCCTCCGAACGCACCCATCTATGGATGCAGACCCTCAGCCGTAGCGGTTACAATCCTATGCTGGCTTGGGTAGGAGGAGGCATCACTCTGGTTGTTACCGTGTCGGGGTATATCCTCTGGCATCAGAGGTTTGAAGGCAAGATTTAGAGCGATGTTGACACTCCTCGACTATCAGGTACGAGGATTCTTGGTTCACAGGGATTCCAACGAATTTACCCTCACCAAGCATCTTGACCGTATGCCCTACGGCTGCAAGCCCTCTAATTAAAACTACTTGTGCTGCTGCAACATCTCTGTCTGTTGTATACCCACAGCTAGAACAAGAATGGGTTCGCTCCGACAGTTCTTTCTTGCCTGTCTCCACACCACAATTAGGACAAATTTGACTTGTTTTATGAGCACTTACTTTCTGAAAACACACACCATGCTTAAAACAGGTTTGCTGCAAGATAGTAAAGAATTGCCCCCAACTAGCATCTAAACAGTGCTTACCGAGCATTGCTCTAGACAAACCAATCAAGTTCAAATCTTCAACAAATATCATTCCTGCATCTTCGCAAAGTTGGTGTGCTAGTTTCCAGTGCCAGTATGAGCGACAGTTGGCTATATATTCGTGCAGCTTGGCAACTTTCTTCTGAGCTTTTTTTCGGTTATTCGAGCCTAACTTCTTTCGACTGACGCGCTGTTGCAGCAATTTAAGCTTGCGTTCGGCATCAACGAAAAACTTTTGGCGTTTAACTAAAAGACCGTTGGAAGTTGGAATAAAATTAGTTAACCCAACGTCAATCCCCAGCGCTTCACCGTGGGGTACAACCGCTGGAACTGAAACATCCCATTGCAGGGTTAGCATTACATACCAACCACTAGCTCTCTTGACAATTCTGGCTTGTTTGATAGTTGCCCCGTCAGGGATGGGTCGTGATTGATGGAATTTTACCCAACCAATTTTGGGCAGTTTAACTTTGCCGCCCTGAACTGGATTCACGCCCATTGCTGGAAACACAAAAGAACGCATTCCACCAATTTTTTTAAAGCGCGGAAATCCGTGTTTCTGTTCCCACATACTAACAAATGCTTTCTCAAGCCTTCGCAATGTTTGCTGCAAGACGTGGACTTGAACCGCACCGAGAGCAGGAATGTTTGCCCTGGCTGCGGTTAAGTTTTTGCACTGACTTGCGTAAGTCGGTCGCTTTGTTTCCGCAGGGATGATGAATTCAGAACGGATAGAGCAAGCGTTAACTTGACAGCTACGAGATTGAAACCAATGTTTGCGTTCAGCTAGCGCGTAATTGTAGACGCGACGGCACTGCTTTCGCCAATCTTCAAAGATGGCTGTTTGCACCGCTGTTGGTTTCAGTTTAAATTCGTAGGTTAAGTTAAACATTTGCTCTGTCCTTCCTATCCTAATTATAGAAGTTTGGCTAAACGCCAATGCGATTACTCACAATTCTTAATTAAAGCCGTCCTAGAAGGACGGGGCTTGTATCCCATTTTCTTGGTCACAGATCGATTTTGGAGCGATCGAGTTCTGAGTTCAAAGAAGTGTGGGAGACCTTTGCGGTGAGGCGTAAAAAAAGCCTGCCAAGACGACTATCAGAATTTTAGATATTTATGAGTGCTGGTTTGATATACAGTGCTTACTTTTTGGAAAACAGCGAGTGCTATATTTCTGAAAGTTTGGGCTGCTGTAAAGCAAGATAGTATTAATGAATCTGAATTCAGGGCTATTTCATTCTAAATATATCTTTGAGTATGCTACAACTAAAGCCAGCGAGACGTTGAGCTTGAGCCATGTTTTGAAAGCCATGATCGCGATACAAATTAAGGGCAAAGTTTCGTGCGATTGCCCAAGACTGAACGAGTCCAACGGTGCGAATGCGACAAGCATCTTCTACGCCGGGTGACATCACGGACATAATGGACTTTGTTTTCGACTCCCCAATAGCCTCGAATTCTTTGAGCAAGGCAAGCGGCTGTTTCAGTTAATGAAGTGACGTAGTAGCGAGTTTCGGTAGAGAATTCAATGATGTTCGCTCGATAGACATGGCGTTCGGATTCAACTCTAATTAAGGTTTTTAGTCCCGGAAAATCAGGAATTCCCGTCAAGTCTTGACTGATGCTGACGGTACGTTTTTCAATCCGACCATGCCCTTTATTAATCTGGAATGACGTTTCTTGCGGTTGAAAGGTGGCGGATACTGCGGTCAATAATCCAGATTGATTGCCTTTGAGTGCGCCCACGTAATGATTGCTACTATCAATTATGGTGTGAGCAGTTTTTTTTGGGTGCTGATGGCATCAAAGGCGAACACAACACCTTTGAGTGCCATCTGCTCAATAAAAGCAGGGATTGCCGTAATTTCATTCGTTTTTGAATCTACCTCATAGGGTTCGAGAATCAACCCACGTTCCACAATGTAGGCACAAACCCAGCATAATTGCTGGATGGGAATCGACCGTTGGGTCGTTAGTGGGACATTCATAGGACCCACGTAATACTTTCCCATCCAGTGCAATCGTTTCTACGGGCATTGGTTGAATCCCAAAAAACCTCGATAAACAACCAGAATAAGTCTGATACTCTAACCGCAGTAATGTCCGCCGAATCGTACTGTAGGAGGGTAAGCGCCCCGAAGGCGGTTGAAATAAAGTTACTAATTGCTCGTGATGGGCTTTTAACCAATCCCCAACCGCCAAAAATCCACGATTTCCGGCAGCAACACCTAACGTAAACAAGGCGGTGTCACAGTGCTTGATGATGGCGTTGCCCTGCTCTTCGACGGGTATCGGGTAGGTCTGCAAAGGCTTTGACAATAGCAATTTGAGACATAACAGATCCTGTGAATGACTACGATAGTTTATTATCATATCAGCTACTTAACTAGAATGAAATAGCCCTGGGTTCAAGGGAGCGATCAGACAATAACCAATCTCTAAAATTTTCAGCAACACTTTCAGAAACAGAAATTGTTGTTTTGCTTTTGAAAAACACAGAAACGTGTTTCTGAAAGGCAGTATATTTAGCAAAAGTATCAGGCTCAATTTTACGGCGTTTATATTCGACAAATTGGTCAAAAAGCTCAGAAACAGAAATAGATTCTTGTTTCTGGGGCTTGTACTTGGCGAGGGAGGGGTCAAAATTACCACTAGCAATGTCTAGCTCGATTTGGCTGGCTTTCATAGAAGCGACTTTACGATTGACGATCGTATCAGGCAAACCAATGTAGAGCCAAAAGCGTTTACCTTCCCACGACCACGCTAACCGTAGCCGATCCTTGAAAACTGCTACATTTACAGAACCTTTGGGCATATCGCAGATTTATCGCATTTAATGTCTGGGATTGTCACTTATTGTCACCCCTGATGGAGAATACTATAGCAGCCCATTAGGTTATAGAAAACTCAAAACCCGCCTAGAAAGCGGGTTTTGGGATGGACACAACTGGACTCGAACCAGTGACCCCTACGATGTCAACGTAGTGCTCTAACCAACTGAGCTATGCGTCCTCACGAATTCCTAATGTAGCAGAACATTCGATCGCCTGTCAAGCATAAATATAAGATTTTTTAGGGTGGCACTCTTGACATCGCCCCTAATGCCCAATCCCCCGCCAAATCTTCACAGTTCGATCGCCCGCACCGCTAGCCAAACTCCCCCCATCCGCACTAAACGCCACCGACAAAACCTCCCCCCCGTGACCCGTCAGAATTTCCAGCAAACCCCCCGTACCCGCATCCCACAAATAAATCGTGCCATCCCGACTCCCCGTCGCCAAAACCCGACCATCGGGACTGAACGCCACACACAAAACATCCCCAGAATTGTCCCTCATACTCCGCAACAGCGTCCCTCGCCCCTGTGCATCCACCCGCCACAGCTTCGCCGTACCATCTCGACTCCCCGTCGCCAAAATCAATCCTTCTGCTACTCCCCCCCTTACCAAGGGGGGTCTGGGGGGGGGCGCTCCTTCTCCATCTCCCCCCCTTACCAAGGGGGGGCTGGGGGGGGTCGGGCCGGCCAGGGAGTTGGGGGAGTTCGCAGCAAAAACGATCGCCCGCACCCAATCCCCGTGCTCCGCCAGAGTACAAATCGATCGACCATTTTGCCAATCCCACAACTGCACAGTCTTGTCCCGACTCCCACTAGCCAAAAACTCCCCGCCAGGACTAAAAGCCACAGCCTCCACCCCGCCAGCGTGACCAGTCAAAGCCGACATCGGCCTTCCCTTATTCAAATTCCACAACTGCACAGTTTTGTCCCGACTGCCGCTAGCCAAAACCTGACCATCCCGACTAAACGCCACAGCATAAACCCTGTCAGAATGACCCGTGAGAGTGTACCACCACTTACCCTTATTCAAATCCCAAATATGAATCATTTTGTCCCGGCCGCCACTAGCCAAAGTCGCGCCATCAGGACTAAACGCCACACAAGTCACCCAGTCAGAATGACCCGTAAGAGTGTACCACCGCTTACCCGCATCCACCTTCCACATCTCAATCGTCTTGTCCTCACTGCCGCTAGCTAAAGTCGCGCCATCAGGACTGAAAGCTACCGACGTAACAGCATTAGAATGCCCTACCAGAGTATGAACACACCTCCAAGTAGGCGCGCGTGCGGGCACAACCCGCTGCATGGGCGGCACAGGTAAAATTGTGCCTGCAACCGTTGAGGGTACTGCATTCTGCACCCCAGGCGTCCTCTGCGGCACGGAAATTTTAGGCGCTGGTAGGGGCGATGCCCCCGTGCCCGCCCCCGCCGACTGCGGCGGCTGCAAATCTTTCAATACCTCAGCTACAGATTTGTAGCGCCGACTGAGACTCGATTCGATCATTTTGTCGAGGATGCGACTTAATTTCGGATCAATTGGAACCTTCAAAAAGTCTCGCCAAACCCAAGCATCTTGATTGATATCGAACAAATCAAAAGGAGATATTTGAGTCAGCAAATAAATGCAAGTTACTCCCAAACTGTACAAATCGCTGGCATAAACTGCTTGACCTCTAATTTGTTCCGGCGCGACGAATTCGGGAGAACCGATGACTGTACCGGTTTCTCTCAAACCCTCCACAACTTTTGCAGCGCCAAAATCAACTAAAACTAATTCGCCGGTTAATGCTGGGTAAGTATAAATTATGGGAGTTTGAGAAAGGCGGCGGCGGATAATATTGGGCGGTTTAATATCTCGGTGAATTACACTGCGATCGTGCACGAACTGCAATACTGGCAATAAATCCTTCAGCAGACTGAGAATTTTACTTTCGCTGAAAGGCCCAGTCCGCGCCAACTCTTCCTGTAAATTTTGACCTTCTATAAATTCCTGTACCAAATACTGATAGCGTTCCTGCTGAAAGTGCGCCAGCAGTTCGGGAATTTGCGGGTGTTTCCCCAATTCGTCCAGCCGCACCGCTTCTCTGTTGAATAATTCTGCTGCTTTTTCGCTGCTGCTGGTACCTTGGGATAGGGGGAAAAACTGTTTAATTGCACAGCGCGGTTTTGAGGGTTTGTCTTGGTCTATTGCTAAAAAAGTGCGGCCGAAACCACCGCGCCCAAGGGGTTTGATGGCGCGGTAACGCTCTCTGAGCAAGAGTTTGGAGCCGCAATTCAGGCAGAATTGGGTACGATCGGCATTTTGCGGGTTTTGACAGGCGGGGTTTAGGCAATAACTCATAACTGAAGCGAGAAGGAATCAGCAGCATATGTCTATGATACTGACGCCTAAGCGCGATCAACTCTCGCGTTACAATTAAAAACCAAAGGACTTTAGTCCTCAGAATTTAAGATGTCGCTTTTACTTTCAGAGCATACTCTTTAAACCTTTCCAAGTCAGCCTGAATTGTCGATTCAACCACGCGGCCGAGAAATAGGTTATCCATCAATTTTCCCAGCCAGCCGGGAATTCCGTAAGCCACTGTCAGCTTGACGATACTGCTGTCTTTGCGATCGTAAAATCTTACGGCACCTCGATTTGGTAAGCCGTCTACCGATTCCCACTGAATTATCTGATTCGGCACTAATTTGAGAATCCGAGAAAGCCAGCTAAATTCTAACCCGCCAGTTGCGAGTTTCCAGCGAGACAATTCTGGATCTTCTTCGAGAACATGAACAGATTCTATCCACTTCATCCAGCGCGGCATTTGCTCTAAATCCGACCAGAGTTGCCACGCTAATTCGATGGGAATTGCCACTTCTACTTGGACACTGTGTTCTAACCAATCAGTCATGCGATTTTAGATTTTAGATTTTAGATTTTAGATTGTGGATTATTTCTTTTTCCTGGTTTATCCTCGTTATCAGGCTCGGCTTGGTAACGAGGATATCTGTAGAGAAACAGCGCTGCCGTGTCCTTAATCATTAACTTTTAGCATTTGACATTTTTCACTAAATCAACTAATGACTAATGACTAATGACTAATGACTAATGACTAATGACTAATGACTAATGACTAATGACTAATGACTAATGACCGTAAGCTTCGAGAATTGCCTTAGCCGCTTGATGGCCTGAAAGTGTCGCTCCTTCCATACTATCAATGTAGTCTTGCTGAGTGTAACTTCCTGCTAGAAAGAAATTGGCGATCGGAGTTTTTTGAGCCGGGCGGAAAACATCCATTCCCGGTGCTTCGCGATACAAAGATTGAGCGAGCTTAACTACACTGTACCAAGTCATGTTTAATTCCCGCGCTGACGGAAATAAATCCTGAACTTGCTTAAGTACGTGTTGGGCGATCGCCTCATTGCTTTGTTTGATAAACGGATCTCCCGGTGTCAGCACCAACTGCAACAGCGAACCTTGTCCTTCTTTATAATAATCCTTCGGACTTGTCAGTGCCAAATCTGCAAAACAAGAAAAATCTGCATCTGCTGAATATAGCAAATTATCGATTCCTACAGCGTGACTTAACTGTTTGCGCTTCGCTTCGTCTTCCAATTCCGTTACCCAACCGTCGAACCGCAATTGTACTGTAGCAACCGGCACCGCATCTAATTTATAAATGTTGTCAAATTCCGACCACTTGCGCCAAGCTGGGGGCAATATTTTCTGAATTCCTGGCACGTCGCAGGCGAAAACGTAAGCATCTGCGGTAATATTTTCTTCCGTTTCGCCGTTAGCTACTACCAAGCCTGTTACGCGGGTTTCTTCGCCTGCTTCAAACTGAATTTCTCGGACTCTGCGCCGCGTGTAAATTTTTGCTCCTTTCTTTTCCAAATATTCCACAATTGGTTTGTGCAAATATTCGTTGGGAGAACCAGCCAGCATCCGCATGACAGAGGCTTCGGTTTTTGATGCAAAGAATTGAAAGATTGTCAACATACACCGGGCTGAAATATTTTCAGTGTCGATAAAACCCAGTGCGTAGGCGATCGGATTCCACATTCTTTTGAGCGAGTTTTGGTTGCCCCCTTGACTGCGGAACCAGTCAGCAAAGCTAATTTTATCCAAATCCCGGATAGTTTTCATTGCCCCGTCAAAGTCTATCAAACCTCGGACGATCGGGCTAGTTCCCAGGGCGATCGCATTTTGAATTTTGTCTTGTACGGATAGCTGGGATGTAGTAAAAAATGCCTTCAATCCGTGCAAAGGAGCACCCACGGGAAAGCGAAAATCCAAAGAACCAGTTTCGCCGCCTCGATTAATAAAAGTGTGGACGTGTTCTTTGAGGAGCAAATCGTCAAAAGCTCCCACTTTTTTCATCAGGGCAAATAAGTTATAATAGCAGCCGAAGAAGACGTGCAAACCCATTTCAACGTGATTGCCGTCGGGATCTACCCAACTGCCAACTTTGCCGCCAACAAAGGGGCGGGATTCAAAAATTTCTACTTCGTGGCCGGCTTCCACTAAATCGACTGCTGTGGTCATTCCAGCCAGTCCCGCACCTGCGATCGCAACCCGCATTTTACCTATCCTTTACAGTATTTTTACAGATTGTAACAAAATTTAGAATATCAGAAATATTATTAAAGTTCGTAAATGCCGATCGACACTTGTACAGCCCTCTGAATTCTTGCTAGGACATCGGCACTAAGTTGACCGTAAGGGCCTTGTTCCAGATAAGTCTTTTGGACAGCTAAAATTTGGTCGCAGACAGCCAGCGAGTCAGATTCTAACCCTCCTTCACCGTGCCGTAATCAAAACCCGAGTCGGAGTTTCGCCCCCTATCAAATCGCTAGTAAAAGGGACAATCAGTACAGTACGGCTCAATTTATTCCGGCTATCTATAGAAACGACAGCAACAGGACGCTTTTTGCTATCTCCGATCGTTCGCAAAGCTCTAACAAGATAAACTTCGCCTTGTCGCGGATAAGCTTCTGTCATTGTATCAAAGACCTTCCTCTATTAAAATTTCTTCCATTTGTTCCTGAGCAAATGTTGCCCATTCTTCCTCAAACTCAATATCTTCTGGGCTGCGGTTTTGATAAAACTTCCGCAACTTATCTTCTATTTGCTTAGCGTACCAGAGACGGAGAGCTTGTTCGATCGCCTCCGTCCAATCATCAGTAAGCTGGTCTATTTTATCAGCGAATTCAGCATCAAGGGCGACTAACACTTCTCGCTTTTGAGCAGAATGTGACATAATCATTCTCCTTAATAATTTAAAAACGAGGGTGCGCTGCGGCGCACCTTACAAATTACTTTTACCTCTTTCTTCTCAAAACAGTCAACAGCCAACAGTCAACAGTCAACAGTCAACAGTCAACAGTCAACAGTCAACTGCCAACAGTCAACAAACTTTAAAACATCGGCATCAATTGAAGTGGCCCAATTCCCAAGTCTTTAGCAGACACCCAGCGCACCTCAAGCAAAGCGATCATATCCTTAAACTGAGGCTGACCGCGAGAAGCACCCATCAACCCTTTAGCAATAATCAAACCGCACCAACCGTTGGTTAATTTACAGCGGCGATCCCACTTCTTGCGAGCTTCCTGATGCACCGGATCGTCTTCATTAAACTCCCCAAACAAATACAGCTCCCCATTTTTAGTTTGCAAAATACCCAAGTCGTATTGCTCATCCTGAAAAGGATTTTCGCCCGGATTAAAACCAATCCCCTTCACACCTCCAGCTTCTTTCAAATCCTGAATCATAGTTTTTGCCTTCGGATGAGAAGTTTGGATCATCACCACCGGCAAACCATCTCCGGCGGTATTAATATCAACTTCTGCACCTTGGTGAAACTGGACACTTTGGCGCAGGAAATCTACCGTTTCCCAAGGTACGGCGCCGAGACTCAAAAATGAATTTTGTGGCACCAAATCGTCCCGCAGCAGTGGCTTGTCAAATTCATCATCATCGTCCTCATCGTCCTCATCGTCATCACCGAGCATCTGAAATAATTCGTCTGATACCTCGGGCATCGTCGAAACTTTAACGGATACCTGTTGAATTTCTCCGTCAGGCTGCGGAACTGGGATGCGGTAGCGGCTGCTAAGACTGGGAAAAGTGTCTGAGCCCAATTTCCGGCGACCGTTGCGGAAAAATCGATGAAATGCTTCGAGAGCAACTAACATCGTGAGGGCTTCTTCTTCGTAAAGAATCGATCGCAATCCTTCTAAAGGATGTAGGTTGCCGAAATTGGGTTCAATTTCCGATGGAGGCAAATCGGCTAAATCAATTTCGTCGTCGTCATCGTCGTCCTCATCAATATCTGCTGCACTTTCAAAGGTAACAAACAAACAGTCTTGCCCTAAAAAAGCCTGTTCTAAATCTTCAAAAGATTCATCGTTGACGACTCGTTCTCGAAACCGTTTCAAGGATTCTAGAGAACGGTACAGCAAAACTCCGTAATCCATTCTGCCTTGCCCCAATACGGACACGTAGAGGCTGGCTACATCCCACTGATTGATTTCAATAGATATAATTTGGTGTTCGCTCAAAGTCCGCCACGGAGCATCTTGCCAAATTTGAGCAGCTTTTTCCATTAAAACTTCAGCATACTGAGGGGGCAACTCAGGAGGTCTGTTGATTGCGACCTCTTCCATGCCGCGAAATATTTCGTCAATTAAGGGCAATTCCGGCACGTAGTCAATGGAAATGCCTAAATCTTGAAGTACGCCCCGCAGATAAAATTGAATTTCTCGGTTTTTGACTACTATTTTTTGGGGGCGGACTGCGGGAGCCGGACTTTGGGGATGTTCCATTGCGCGTAGCAGGGCCCGGACGATCGCCTCTGGGCCGGCATCTGGGCCTACCATGTCCATAGCCCTCACGACTCCTTCGGAGCCATCGACCCAGAGAATGCACTCGCCACCAGCTTCTAGAACGTCATCGTCATCTAGCATCATGTGCGAGTCAGCATTAGATAAGGGTCGGCGATCGCCCTCCCACACGCTGGGAATTTGAGGTAAGTTTTGTAGCCGACGAAGAGTAGAGCGATTCAGCGCTGCCATAGAGTAAGCCCGTTGGGTGAAGCATTGTTGCGGTGCCGGTAGCCGGTCAACCGCTGCTTCTCAATCATAAACCCTATAGGGGGAGAGGACATCAAGCTGGGGAACGAGGCTCCACGGGAATTAAAAATTAGAAGGTAAAAATTCTGCCTTCAGCATCTAACCTTATGCCTTCTGGCGAATGCTTGTACAATGGAGGGATAAGATTAAACTCTTAGCATTAGACAGTCTCAGGAGTTCGGCAAATTATGACTCAAGCCATTTCTGAAAAGCGCGGCATTCAAATGACGGACTCTGCTGTCCGTCAAGTTTTAAGCCTCAGAGAAAAACAAGGTAAAGACCTCTGCTTGCGGGTAGGGGTGCGCCAGGGCGGATGCTCTGGAATGTCCTACGTGATGGATTTCGCAGATCCCAGCACAGTGAAATCCGACGATGAAGTGTTCGACTACGACGGTTTTCAGGTAGTTTGCGATCGCAAGAGCATTCTTTATCTCTACGGTTTGGTTCTCGACTTCAGCGATGCTATGATCGGGGGCGGTTTTCAGTTTACTAACCCCAACGCAACTCAAACTTGCGGTTGTGGCAGTTCTTTTTCTACATAAATCGGAAAAGAGGGCATGGGGCAGAAAGTTGTTAACTGCCCCATGCCCTTTTCCATGCAACATCCCAAATCCAAAATCTAAAATCGAATGACCCCTGAAGAATTGTTTAAAGACGGTTTCGATCGCTACCAAGCTGGCGAAGCCCCGGCTAATCTGATCCCCGTGTTTAAAGAAGTGTGCGAAAAAGCTCCCAAAAATGGCAATGCCTGGGCTAGCCTCGCGTGGCTTTACCTGTTGGAAAATAAACCCGCACCGGCTCAAAAAGCAGCGAAAACCGCCGTTAAATTGAACCCTCATGACCCCCAAGCTCGCATCAACCTAGCAGTAGCGATCCTCGATCTCAAAGAAAAAGGAGTGCGCCCCCACGTAGAAGTGGCTCAGCAACTTCTGATGGCTTCCGAAGAGTTGCTCGACGAAGTTAAAAAAAATTTTGAAGAAGGATTAAAGAGAAAACCCGACTGGAAGAGTCTCGCCCGCGTTAAACAGTGGCTTCTGGAGCCGTAACCACGCAAACAAGTCGATTTTTGGGCGGGGATCGACGAAAGTGGCTTTGCGGTTTATTACGATCTCGTAATAAATCAATAAATAACTTTATGGAAAACTCAGAAAGTCAGTGCTAGTATTTGAAAACTTAGACGATTGACAAACCCGCTCAGCGGTTTTCAGATTTTACTACGATAATACTAGGAGTTGTAAGAACATGAGCACTGACAGCCACGTTAACATCAAACCCGCAACCCGCAACCACAAAGGTTTCTTTATTCAGCCAGCTTCTTACAAGTTGATGAGCATCGATAAATCCGGCTGGGCATTGATTTGCATGGACAAAGCAGTTTGTCACTACGTAGACCCGGATGATTTGCAATTGCCGAATAAATCAGGAATGTCTGAAGGTTAATTCTGAAGTTGTGAGAGACTTTAAGATGCTTTATTTGAGTAGCTGCCCTCCATTGAGGGCAGCATCTTTTTTTGGTCATAAAAAACTCCGGCCACGAAGTCGTGTACGGGATTTATTTAAGGAATAGAAGGATAGAAGGAAAAATTACCGATTACAAATTCCCTAATTGTTAGATTTCAAGGCAAAAAGCATCTCCAACTCAGCAGTTGTCGGTTGCGTAGAAGCTGTGGCTACGCTAACTCCTCGGAGAGAATTCAGCAATTCAGCGGCGGGCGGGGAAACTAAATTTGGCTGTACTGCAAGCAAATATTGGTTAGCCCAAGACATGGTTTTTTCCATATCTATGTAAAAGTAACCTTGGTTGGCCCGCGGTAAAGAAGTAGCGATCGCCTGAAAACTCGGACTGCTGCTTAACGGTTGCGGTGGCGTCGAAGTAATCACATCAACTAAAGGCCCGCCGAAAGCTACAAATACAGAATTTTCATTCAGCCAACCGTGCCCGAATAAAGTTCCTTGCTGGGGTATTTGCCACTCCGTAACTTCTTTGCCCTCAACGGTTCTAGGGGCGACACTGACTGTAGGATTGCTTTTGGCGATCGCATCGAGTTTTTTCAGAGTTGCTTCAGCAGCAGGGCGATCGCTGGTTTCAAAAATCATCGCCGCCCCCATCCCCAACTGAGACAAAATCCCTTGATTGGAACCGATCGCCCCGATCGCAAATTCCCCATTCATCCAACCAAAAACCTCTCGATCCGCATCCAAATCCAACCGCTTAAAACTATCCCTCACCTGCTGAACTCCCCTGTCAACTTCCGGGCTATCTTGTGCCTCAGCGGTTGCTTGCGACCAAATTTGATCGATTCCCTTGCCGCCGACTAAAGCAATAGTTTCATCCGGAAATCTGGGCAACAATTTCGATGCGAATTGTGGATTTTGCTGAACGAATTTAGGGTCTAACTGAGCAATAGTTTTTACCCTCAATCCCTCACTATCCGCCCCAATTCCCGCAACCAAAGACTTAACTTGTTTGAACTGCGAAAACACTGTCCAAGGCAACTGAATATCTGCGGGCAAATTAGCTTTCAATTGCTCAATTGCCGCCGGATAGTCAGCAATATAAACAGTTGCGATGGGATTCTTGACACCAGCACTCTCAGAAAAAAACTTAGTTGTACTCTGCTGCGTAGCGAGGGAGGGTTCTCCTTTAAAAGTATCGATCGCCAATTCCACAGGCTTTTTCAAAGGAGCCATCACTAATTGGTCGTTCAGCAAAGCCACACTGTAGCGCTTGCCGGTTGGCTCTGCAATCTCAAAAATTTTAACTCCTTTATACTCGGTTTCTTGAGTAGTTGCACCGGGCTGAGATTTTAATTTATTAGCAAAATTCCAAGCGCTAATTTTATTTTTGACGCTGACTACAACCAGCAGCTTAGGAGGCTCAGTTTTTGCCGCAGCATCAGGGGGCAGCAAAGCGACCATCACCCCCCCTAACCAAGGCTTTAAGTCCCTGTCAAAGTCGATTTGAGTGCCTGCCAAGCTTTGTTCTTGAAAGGCCTTCAAACCCTGACCGACCAACTTTTGAGCCCCTGGCGTGCCAAATCGCTGCAATTGTGACAACGCTTGGGGATTGGGGGAGATGAACGCGGCCATCATTGCTTCGTCGGGTACAACTTTGGCGCTGTCTTGAGGGTTGGATACTTGTTGGCTCAAACCCTGGAAGTAAAAGTAGACCGCAGCGCTACCTGCTGCGGCGATGGAGGCAGCAATTAGAAGCTTTGATTTTTTTGCAGGCATGGTTTGTTTTCCTCGCGTCCTTTATCAGTTTAATGAAAATACAGAAAGCTTGTGGGGAGGCGATCGAGGCTGCTTTTTATTTTTGTATGATTTAACACAAGTTTGGACGATCGTCTAAACTACTAAAAATGTGCATTGCGGGTAAAAGATGAAAGTAGCGATCGCGGGAGCAACGGGATTTGTAGGTAGCCGGCTGGTGGAAAAGCTGCAAGCTGCGGGACATCAAGTTGTGGTTTTGAGCAGGGATGCGGCGAAGGCTGGCCGAGTTTTTCCGGCTTCAGCTTATCCGAATTTGGAAGTTGTCGCCTACACTCCTGCGGAGTCTGGTGATTGGCAAAAGTCGATCGCGGGCTGCGATGGTGTTGTCAATTTAGCAGGAGTGCCGATTGCGGAGGAAAGGTGGACGGAGGCGCGCCAGCAAGCAATTCTGGACAGTCGCAGATTGACGACGGCAAAATTGGTGGAGGCGATCGTCAATGCTAATCCTAGACCATCTGTGTTAGTGAGCGCATCGGCGATCGGCTATTACGGAACCAGCGAAACCGCTGAGTTTGACGAAACGAGCCTCGCGGGAAACGATTTTTTAGCAGCAGTTTGCAAAGACTGGGAAGCAGCCGCCCAACCTGTAAAAAATGCGGGAACGCGGTTAGCAATTTTGCGGCTGGGGATAGTGTTGGGAATGGGAGGCGCGTTGGCAAAAATGCTGCCACCTTTTAAACTATTTGCAGGCGGCCCAATTGGGACTGGAAAACAGTGGTTTTCTTGGGTTCATCGCGAGGATGTGGTTGATTTAATTTTGTACGCTTTGCAAAATTCGCAAGTTCAAGGTGTTTTGAATGCGACAGCACCGAATCCGGTGCGGATGAATGAATTGTGCCAAACTTTAGGGGAAGTTTTGCAGAGGCCTTCTTGGTTGCCGGTGCCAGGTTTTGCTTTAGAAATGCTTTTGGGAGACGGGGCAAAACTTGTTTTGGAAGGGCAGAAAGTGTTGCCAAAACACACTTTAGCTAGCGGTTTTCAATATCAATATCCGACGCTAAAATTAGCACTCGAAGAGATTTTATCGGGCAGTTAGGAACTTGAAAAACCGCCGAATATAAAAGGCGCCGAATAGAATTCGGATGCTCCACAAACAAAGTCCGCCTTTGCGGACTGGAAGAAAATTCCTCGTTACCAGGCTCTGCCTGGTAACGCATATCCAGAGGCTCTGCCTCGCTTTCCCCGAAAGCAGATGAACAATCAAGAAATAGCAACCGCATTTAAAGTTCCCGCAGAACTCCCATTTCTTCAAGCTATTTGCTGGCAAATTGCTGATGTCAAAAAATTGAGTTTCAAGGAAATGCTATGCCGCTACGAATCCGGCTGGCATTATAGGGGAGTGTTGGGAACACCTAGCTTTGAGGAACTGGCTTTTATTCAACAAATCAGCCAACACTATCAGTCTTGGTTAATAGCGGAACTGAGAAGCAGTTGTCCGCCAAAAAATCCCGAAACTTGGGTAAGTTCTCAAGCAATGTTTAAACGCGAAATTCATCAAAAGATATTAACTGTACTCAGCCACTTGAATGTCGAATTTCTACAGGAATGTCGGGCGTATTTTGGCGGCGGAACGTTGGTAAGTATGGAACACGGAGAATATCGGTTGAGCCAGCATATTGACTTTATGTGTCCGATGGATGATGGCTACCGTCTCCTGCGCCGCAAAGTTGCCGAAGGGGGCTATGATGCGATTTTTGCTAGTCGGGATTCCCTTGGGGATAGCTTCGCTTCACGCATTGTTCTCCCGAACGATATTCAAGCCAACCAGTATGGGATAAGATTTCCAGTTATTGTGGGCGGCACTACTATTAAGTTCGAGATGGTTTGTGAAGGGCGAATTGAGTTTGGCGAACCCAATTATCCAAATTGGTCGCCTGTTCCTTGTTTGAATCAAATTGATAGTATAGCAGAAAAGCTTTTGGCAAATGCCGATCGACAGCCGGGCGATCGCGTAAATTCTAGAGATTTAATCGACTTGGCTATGCAAAGGTTAGCGACTCCGATTCCCCAAGAGGCGATCGACAAAGCGGAAGCAGCTTATCAAGTTATGGAACCGCTCGATCGAGCAATTCAGTATTTCCAAGATCGTCCCGATTATCGGGAAAAATGCTATGAGGTTTTGAGTATCGCAGAGCCAAATAAAGTTATTGACGGTATCGATTTACTAGCTCAGGATTTAGGCCGGGAAATCACAGTCAGGACATTTAGCGAGACCATTTCCTCATTCCCCGGCAGGCTTGAAGATTAGATGCCTTGATGCTAGATTTGGTATTCCTCTCCTCGTTCTCCTCGTTAACAGGCTCTGCCTGGTAACGCATTTCCAGAGGCTCTGCCTCGCTCTTTTCCCTTCTTTTTCCCCTCGTTACCAGGCTCCTCTCGTTCCCAGGCTCTGCCTGTTAACGCATTTCCAGAGGCTCTGCCTCGCTCCTTCAAACAAATCATCCGACTCACAAATCAATCAAATCAACTGGCAACAATCCATCCTGACCCATATAATTCCGATAACTAGAATATCTCCAACAAGCTGGATCGTCAACATAGCCGCGCCTAACAGGATTATTGTGGATATACTCCAATTTTTGCAACAGCATTGCCTCATCCAAAATAGCTTGCGGGTGGAACCCTTCTTGCCATAGCTGATATTTTTGGTCTTTTTTGTGTAGCTTTTTATAGAATGCGAGTTGATCGAGGATGTTGGTAACTTGATTTTTTTCAAGCAAGTCAATTATGGAGCGAGCTGTAAATGATTTAAAATTTCTCATTTGCGTGGACAATTCAGAAGAAGTTACGATCAAGTGCAAGTGATTTTCCATCAGGACGTAACCGTGTAAGGCTAAACGCTTCTCCCGTTGCATAAAACTTAAGGAATCTAAGACTATTTGTGCTATTTCTGCTTGACAGAATACAGGAATCCAGTTGATAATTGTAGAGGTGACAAAGTGCGGTTGATTGTCGGAATATATTACTTTGTATCTACTTCTTCCCATTGGGGCGATTGAGGGTTTGTTGGTGGGTTAGGGCGAGGCGGAGCCTCGCTTATCTCCATTACCAGGCTCTGCGTAATAACGAGGGAACGAGGCATTCTGTCGATCGAGAGTTTGCTAAAGGGTTAAAGCTAGGCTCTGCTATTACTCGGATTTACGTAAAATTTAGTAGTATAAGTATTGCAAAAATCATCAGCTCTCAGTTTGTAGGATATCAATCTCTCCCTAATACTGTTATCGTCGTGAATCTTGTTGTCTACACACACTGAATTGATGAAATTAGATATATTTTTACACAAGAGACTCAGTTTTTCTTCAGTGATAATTCGCGTGTTCGGTTTAGGTGAGGCTGCATATTCAAACCTGACTGATGGATGAACCAAAATCGGAGTAAAAGTACAAGTGTTATCGTAACGATTAGTAAACCACTCGCCAGAGCCATTTAACTGATTGCAGTCGTGCTTTGAAATAGTATCTGTAGTAGCTCCATTTTTACACTCGATCACAAAGTATGTTAGTTTTCCGACTGCCCACAATACATCTGGACCTTTCCCATAGTCTGCTTCTGGACGTTGACTATTAAACTCAATATACTCAGCAATTATGTTCAAGGATTGTTCAAATGTATCTGCTGTCTCTGGTTTAAATTTCAATGATTCTAACAATCCATTCATTTCAATAACTACTTTATTTGGATTGTCAAATTTTTTTCTTAAATAATCCCCACATATTCTTGCTTGATCCATAACATTTGATTCAAGCTTGTGATATGAAATGCCCTCCAGTGGTTTAGTTACTTTTGAGTGGTCGTTGGCGGCTGACATCAAAGTTTTTTGCGCTTCTACTTGATCGTATAAATTAATATACTCTGCCAAGCATTGTTTGAGGTATGACTTGAGTGGTTTTTCATCTACTGCATTTACAATTTTTTCAAGCTCATTGACAGCCGCATTATAGTTGTTTATGTAGGCAAAATCATAGGCTTTCCTTTGTGCAATTGTTATCAAATCAGGTGTATTACCTTTTTCGTATGAAAGTGATGCCAAAACCCCCTTACTAGCAGATACCCATTCTTGGTCTCTATGTAAGCAATACATAATTGCTTTTCTTATCTCAGACAAATCTTTTCCTTGAATCTGCTCTGAAATCTGCTCTGACAGCTTTATTTGCGCTTTAGTTCCAGGAGAAAACATATTGATTCCATCTCCAGAATACAATAGTCTAGTAAGATTTTTTTCCATTAAAAATACAGCACAGTAATCGTCACTCGATCTAATCCCACGTCCCATTCCCTGTTCTATTTTTTGAATGAGTTGGACTGCTTTTTTTGAGCTTCCCATTAGTATGTTATTTTCAACTTTATCAATCAGCCGTCTAGCAACAGGCAGTCCATCAATTACAAGAAATCTACACGCATCTTTTGGCAAGTCTATTCCATCGTAACGATTCACTAATATTGTCAGACCAACCTTTTCTTTTTTTAAACGAGTTACTCCTTCATACAGATTATCCTTCTTTAAAATTAAATCAGCCTCCTTTTTCCAGTATTGAGCTCGATGGTCTGACGGAACGATAACAACAACATTCACATCTTGTGAAATAGACTTGCAAAATTCCTTGATTTCATCATCAGTTAGTTTAGTATTAATGACTTGTGGCAGTAGAATCATCCTATCACCAATATCACCTGCAGTATTAGGTATGACAGCTTGATTTATAGACTCTTCTGTAATACCAAAATGGCTAGACAAAATGCTGTCATTTACTAAAGTCGCTGTCATAAATATCTTTCTACAAGCGTTGGTAATACTCGGAATCATACGAATTGGTATGCAGTGTGGTGAAATCTCTATTTTGTCTGAGCTAACAACGCATCTTGATAGAGTCAGTGATTCCTTTATTAAGGGCCATACAAACTTTATCCATTCCTCATTTTTATATTTAATTAATATCTTTGATATTTCTGATATCTGACTTTGCCAAGTCCAAAAAGGTACCTGCATATAAGAATCACGATCGCGATTTTCAATTTCATTTGCCTTTGTATCGCATTGAATATGAAGCGATTCTTTAAGCAAATTATAAATTTCTTTGTAGGCAAGTTGTTGACTATCGATTGTTAACATAAATTGATCTTCTACCGTGTCGAGACAAGCATGTGCATCATCAATAATGATGCTACCAATACCGATTTTTATGCCTTCATCACCCACACCAAAAACTGACCTTCCATTAACCAATTTGTAGATATTAACAATTAAAATAGCTTTGCCAGACACAAATCTAGGGGAATCAGTATCTTCTGTGACTTCAATTCCAATATTTTTTGCTTCCGCAGCAACCTGTTTTATCAGATAGTTATCAGGAACGACATAAACTGCCGGACTTTTACCTTCATTTAAGCAGCTTTTTAGAATAAGTAATCCGACTACGGTTTTTCCACTGCCAGTATTCATTTTGAGAACTAGATCTTTCTCATTTCTCCTTAAGAACCAATGCTCCCACACCTGTGTTTGAACATCTCTCGGATATTCAAATTTACCTTCTTTCTTAGCTGGTAGAGCTGTAAATATTTCTCTAGGATGAACAGCCGTATTACTTGTGTTTGCGCTATTAATTTTTCCAAAGTCGATGCTCATGATGATATTTCCTATTCTCTTTAAGCCTAATTACTCATTATACAGCAACAGTACGTATATTTACGCGGAAGCGCTTCTATGTCGGTAATGCCAGGGGCATCAGTGCGAATCCAGGTAATATCGTGTCCGTCTAGTCGTAGGGCTTCTACTTACCGCCAGGAAAGTTTTCGTTGGCGAGGAAGTGCATTGCTTAGGCGGGTAGGGCGTAGACTGTTTCGGCTTTGAGGGCGACGTTTAGATTTTTGTATATAAGTACGATCGCCTTTTGAGATGAATCGGGCGATCGCCAGACATGATTTGATTTTGAATATTGCTTAATCTCACTTCAAAATAACATCAATATTTTGTCGATCGTGAGGTTTAAGTAAAGGAGAGAATGGAGGGTTTGTTGGTGGGTTTGGGCGAGGCGGAGCCTCTGGATATGCGTTACCAGGCAGAGCCGGGGAACGAGGTAAATCCAAGAAACCGGGTTTCTGCGATAATTTTGGCATCCTCACCGAGATTTGGGTGAGAAACCCGGTTTCTGAGGCCCGCGCGCCCCATAATCCAAGAAACCGGGTTTCTGCGATAATTTTCGCATCCTATGGAAAATCTGGCTGGTATAATGACTATTGAATCAAGCCTTTGAAGAGGAGGTTCTATCAGCATCAAACATCCCAGCGACTGGACTGACGAGGAAGTTTATCGGGAAGTTGGGCAAATCACGTCTCAATTTGACATTCTCGAATGTGCTGACTGTGCTAGAGCCGTAATCGGGTGGTTGCGCCAGCAAGGAATTGAGGGAAAGATTTTCAGACTGAGGACACGATATGGTGAAGACTATATTCTCAGCGATCGCCTGGGACAACAGGGAATTGACGACTCCATCACAGTCAATGGTCAACACTTTGCTGTGGAAGTTAGGGAAAAAGTCTTCGATAACCTTTCTTCACAAGGATTATCCCAAGAGGATTGGTTAAAAGACTTTCATTGTCATAGCGATCAATTTGTTATGACAGAATTAGATAATTTATAAAAGTATCTGAACATGAGTAATATTTTTGAACTCCTCGAAAAAATAGAACAGAAGCCAGGACTTTATATTGGTACAGCTTCCGTTACCGCGTTGCGACAATTCCTAGTCGGGTACAAATTTGCTCGCCAGGAAATGGGAATTATGCCAACAGAGGAAGAATTGGATTTTTACCAGGAATTCCAACCCTGGTTACAAATCAACTTTTCCATTCAAACTGCCAATTCCTGGGACACAATTATCCTGTTCAAGTGCGTTGATGGAAAAGCTGCTTTTGCCTATTTCTTCCGACTTTTAGAGAAGTTTCGCAACCGCAGTAACATCCAGGATATTGACCCATTTTTGTTGAATAGCGGTGTAGCAGAAACCGAAAAAAATGCTTGAGTGCGATCGCGATCTTAATTTCTTCAATGTTATTTCATGCTATCATAAAATCACTTGAGAGCAGAAGGGAATGACAATGCCAACCCAAGAAAAACCAGCAATCGAAAAGCAACCACCAACTGAGAAACGCTACTACACGCCAGAGGAATATCTGGCCTTAGAAGAAGTTGCGATCGACAAAAGTGAATACCATGATGGGGATATAGTACCAATGACAGGCGGAACAACCAACCACAACAAACTCGCACTGAATTTTTGTCGCAAATTCCCCTTGACTGTGAATGGTCAAGATTACGAGACATTTATCAATGATGTGCGCCTGTGGATACCCCAAACTCGCCGCTACGTCTATCCCGATGTCATCGTCATTCAAGGAGAACCAGTCTATCAAGGAAGTAACAAAACAATTGTCACAAATCCTCTGCTAATCGTCGAGGTTTTATCCAATTCAACCAAAGACTACGATCGAGGTGGTAAATTTCTCGCCTATCGATCAATCCCGGAATTTCGCGAATACATTTTAATTGACCAATACAGCTATCACATTGAACAATTTGCTAAAAATTCTAATGGGAAATGGGTATTAACAGAATATGATTCAGACGAATCTGTATTAACCCTAGAATCCGTAGAATTTCAAATGCCGCTGAGAGAGATTTACGAACGAATTAATTTTGAAGTTGAAGACGAAGAATTAAACCAGCCAACAAGTGAAATTCAAGAATAAGATGGAGTCTGCGCCAACTTGTTCAAACACCTGGTTTATGTCCCACTTTTTCTCGATCGTGAGCTTTGAGCAAACTCGCCGGATCGGGCCCAGCGGGGATAATGCAGCCGGGATTCAGCGGGAACAAATTGCCGTAATAATCGCGCTTCACAGCCTCCAAATCGCAAGTGCCAGCAACTCCCGGTAACTGGTACAAATCGCGCAGATAAGCTCCCAAATGCTCGTAATCTTGAATGCGGCGCACATTGCATTTGAACAAGCTGTAGTAAACTGCATCAAAACGGAATAGAGTAGTAAAAAGCCGCACGTCTGCTAATGTCACCCGATCGCCACAAAGGTAACGACTCCTCAAGAGCGATCGATCGATCTCGTCTAAAACACCAAACAATTCACTACAAGCCGAATCATAAGCAGCTTGAGATTGCGCGAAACCGCAGCGATAAACGCCGTTATTCACCGATTGGTAAATCTTCTCATTCCAGTCGTCAATTTGCGAGCGCAAATCCAGAGGATAAAGATCCATTTGAGGATTGCTAGCAAACTCGTTAAACTCCGAGTTTAGCATCACAATAATTTCCGAACTCTCGTTATTGACGATCGCCTTTTTCGAGTCATCCCACAGCACCGGCACCGTACACCGCCCCTGATAGCCCGGTAAAGCCAACTGGTAAAGTTCCGGCATCGTGTTGCAGCCAAAAGTCTCCGACTCCAGCACCCACATTCCCCCTTCAGAGGGATAGACAATAGATACGGATATCGCATCTTCCAGCCCTTTGAGCGCCCTCGTCACCAGAGTGCGGTGCGCCCAAGGGCATCCCGTACCCACAAAGAGGCGATACCGTCCCGCAGCGGGCCCGTGAGGGTTGTCTGGTGCAGTGCTGACAAAGTTGCGGAAACTGCTGCTGGGGCGAATGTATGCTCCCGTGCGATCGGGCGGCGCTAGTTTTGACATCATTAATTGCCACATTGATGTCCAGACAAATTTGCCGAGCTTGACTGTTACGGAGGAAGGAAGCGATTTGTTTTTCACAAGGCGATTAAAAGAGGTTTGCTAAACATAATCAGCTTATTTTAACTCACATTGCGAGGTTTATTCCCTTGTTCCCAGGAAGAGCGTGGGAACGCAGATGCTTTGGCTCTGCCTCGATGTTGGTTTTGAGTTATAATAATCTACTAAGTCCTTGGCGCTTAACTTAAATTTATGGATTTCACAGGCACTTTAAATCAGATCGTCGCCCTCAGCGTTCAAGATCGGATTCGTCTTGTACAAGCAATCTTAGAGAGTATAGCGGCAGAACAGGTTCACCCCGATCTGACAGACTTTCAAAAGCAGGAACTCGATCGCCGAATTGATGATACTGAAGCAAATCCTGATAATGTGCTGACCTGGGAAGAAGTTAAAGCTTCAGTCAAAGCACGAAAATAAACTATGAATTATGCGTTAGTATTCCGCCCAGAAGTTCGTGAAGAAGTTGATGAAGCATACACTTGGTATGAAAGTCAGCAACTAGGGCTTGGTGACGAGTTTTTAGACTGTATTGAGGAAATGCTCGATCGAATTTGCCAGATGCCGGAGTCCTATCCAGTTGTCTATCGCGATGTTCGGCGATCGGTGGTGCGTCGCTTTCCCTATGCTGTGTATTATCGCATTGTATCCAGCCGAGTGATAGTGACCGCCATTTTTCATGGTCGCAGAGACTCAACAGCATGGCAAACGCGAACCTAACAAGTTCCCTCGTTACCATGCTCTGCCTCGCTCTGTTCCCTCACCCGAGAACGAGTTTTCTAGGATCTGCCAGAGGCTATTTCAGCATAAGCTCGATCGATCAATCGGCGAGCAACCGTCTGAATTCCCGTATGTTCGTAATAATTAGTAGTCATGTCTAAAAACGCCGCCACATAATCCAATTTGTCATCGGTAATATCAATGTATTGCTTCAGATGGCCTAAAACTACGGCGGGAGTTAAGCCGCGAGACTGTACTAAATTGTTCATCCAACCTTGCGCTGATGCGAAAGTAGTTGTCACAAATCCGAACTTTTGTGAATTATTTGCGCCGGGAATTAGGTTGCTGATATTTTGAAATGTTGAGTTTTGCTGCAAGGTTGAAGGATTCAATCCGCCTAGGGTATTTTGTGCTACTCGAATGAAGTCCGGGCCAAGGGGAATTAAACCGTCAGCACAAACTAAAGCAGCCATCCGCATCAGAGATTCGCCTTTGTAATGAGATAAATAATTACCAAAGCTTCCCACATTGTCAAGGGAAATATTGTTAAGTTTGCAGAAGGCAATTAGCTCGATCGCCACTTTGACGCACAAGTCGATCGTTTGAGTTGTGTCTGCTTTGGGAGTGAGGCGGTTGAGAAAGGAAAGAAAGCCGATGTTTTCGCCGATTTTATTCGCCATAGCCGTTGCACCTAACGCACTGTCGGCGCTGTCTGCTAACTGGTAAAGCCTGACGACGCCTTGATATGGCTCGTTGGGGTTGGCGTAAAGCTCGATCGCGCGATCGCGAATTTTCTCAACTAATTTGCGCTTTGTTTCCCCAGTCACCGCTTGAATAGTATTATCAAAACCCGTGAGATTGTTCCACTCCCCCGGAACCACAAAATCGAGAGATTTGAGCATCATCACAGTGACGCCACCAGACGGCAAATTGTCAACCAATTCCACAATAGATTTGCTCACGACAAACTCCTGAATAGCCAGATTTAAAGTGTTCTTCCAAATACTCCAACTTCGGCCAATCCGATTCCAGATTCCCGATGAATTCCCCACAACTAAGTAGGTAAGCACAAATAAATATTATACCACCCGATCCACTTTTGCCCTACTCTGATCTTTTCTCTGTTCTCTAACTCTGCGTTCTCTGCGCCCTCTGCGGTTCATTAAAAAAAGTCTTTTCCACAAAAGATTTGCATTTCACTCGCCAGCACCAAGTTAAGTTTCATTATATCGAGCGACTCAAAATCCTCGCACTGTGTTAAAATAGGTGGCGCAAAATAGAAAAACCTAAAAGATGACTGTTGCAGTTAACAAAACTCCGGGATTAGCCTCGCGTTTAGTAAATGGCGTCCTTTCCATCAAGCCTTTGGCTAATCTAGCCAAGCACCAAGCGCGGGAAATGATGATAAAAAGAGGAGAAAAAATCGGAGTGCATTGGCGACAAGAATCCCAAGCACTTTTAGCTCGAAATTGGGATGCAGAATTGCTCAGCGTTCAAAATCCCGATCTGGTTTACCCGAAATATTATCTAACTTCATTTCACGCTTATGAAAAAGGTAATATGAGTTGGGAAGCTGCAACAGAAGTTGAAGTTGCCGCCCGCACAGTTCACGCCACAATTTGGCCGGAAGCGGGTGCAGAAGGCGATCCTAAACTCCGTGCTAGCTATCACGAAATTATCAAATCTCAAATTGGTTCTTCACCGCAAGATATTGTTGATTTGGGATGCAGTGTGGGAATGAGTACGTTTGCTCTTGGGGAGGTTTACCCGGAAGCGAAGATGACTGGGGTGGAGTTGTCGCCTTATTTTTTAGCAGTTGCTAAATACCGTTCCCAACAGCGAGAATCCCAATCTTTAAATCAAAAATCTCCGACTTGGGTTCACGCTGCTGCTGAATCTACTGGTTTGCCTGCGGCTGCTTTTGATTTAGTTTCTATTTGTTTAGTTTGTCACGAATTGCCGCAGAAAGCTACTAGAGAAATATTCCGGGAAGCGAGACGTTTGCTGCGTGTTGGCGGACATTTGACAATTATGGATATGAATCCTCAGTCGGAAGTTTATGCCAAAATGCCTCCTTATATTTTGACTTTGCTCAAGAGTACGGAGCCTTATTTGGATCAGTATTTTGGGTTGGATATTGAGCAAGCTTTGGTAGATTCCGGTTTTGCACAGCCGACAATCACTTGCAATACAGTCCGACACCGGACTATTGTTGCGGAAGCAGTAAATAGTCAAGTTTGATGTTAAGAAAATGTGTGCGGTATAATAAAACTTTTAAGTCTATTATACCGCAACTGCGGTAGAATTAATAGTTGTGCTGCGGCGCGCGGCTTGGTTGCAAGTGCGGCGCTTAACAATTAAAATAGAGCAAAAGAGCTGCGATAGTGCATACCAAAGTACTTGTCTGCCCAACCAACACATGGAAAGATTGCTATGACAGTACGAGATATTCTGATAAGAGATGAGACGGCGGATGATACTCGCCACATCACTGAAGTGACTGTTGCAGCCTTCGAGTCTCTGGAAATCAGCAATCACACCGAGCATTTCATCGTAGAGGCCCTTCGTGACGCAGGGGTGTTGACCTTATCGTTAGTCGCAGAAATCGATGGCCGTGTTGTTGGTCATGTTGCCTTTTCTCCTATAACCATTTCCAATGGCACCAATGATTGGTATGGTCTCGGCCCTATTTCTGTGCTGCCTATATATCAGCGCAAAGGTATTGGTAAAGCTCTGATTCAGGAAGGACTATCGCGACTGAAGCAGAGAGGAGCTAAAGGTTGCTGTTTAGTCGGGCATCCAGAGTACTATAAGAAATTTGGATTTGAGAATGTAGCCGGGCTTGCTCTTACTGGCGTGCCTGATGAAGTATTTTTTGCTCTTTCGTTTGATGGCCATTATCCACAGGGTAACGTGGCGTTCCATGAGGGATTCCACGCAACTGGCTAAAGCATGTGTTCAATTCAAACAAATCTAACGTCACCAACCGCAGCACAACAAGGCGCTGCACCCGACCGCCGGAAGCCGGAGCGAGGCACGAGCTCCGGCTTCCGGCGGCGGGTGAGCTTGGTCGTTAGGTGGCTTAAGGATAACTAGGGAATAAGCTGTTACGCATTTAAACCATTAACGATCCAGGTAAGGTGCGTCAGCTAGAACACTGACTATACATGGGAAACGCTTATTGACGCTCCGCACCCTACTATCCTCTTTTAAATGCCGAACAGCTTAACTAACCCCGATTTAGTATGAGATACAATAAAAGCGAAGCCTAAAAGGTTATAGGTATGACTCCGGTATCCGACAAACAAGCGACTATTATCCGTACAGAGCGAGGACTGACGATTTCAACCACTCGATTGACTCTATACGATGTCATAGATTTTCTGAAAGCTGAATATTCACCAAAATTGATTCGTAATAAGTTTAACCTGACAGACGATCAACTTAACGCTGCTCTGTCTTATATTGAAGCAAACCGCGATCAAATCGAAACTGAGTATCAACAGGTATTACAAACAAGAGCAGAAATTCGCTCCTATTGGGAAGATCGCAACCGCGAACGGTTCGATCGCATTGCAATGATGCCGCACAAGCCCGGACAAGAAGCTCTATGGGCAAAACTTGAGGAGCAAAAAGCGAGACGTGCCGCACAGAAATGATGACTTTCTTAGTTGACTATAATCTTGACGGCTATGCTCTTCTTTTTCTCGGAATTTTGACAAAACTCGGCTGGTTTGAACTCATAAAATCTTGAGCAAAATGCGGTGAGACCACTTGCCGGAGGAGGTAAGATGTGCAGACCGCAATTTAAACTTTGGTTAGCAATCTCAGATTAACATATCGCGCTATGCTACCGTAGATACTTTTTCGTACTCTTCACTGTGTTTTTGCACTGCATCCCAGATATCAACTTTTTGCTGAAGATTCAGCCAAAGTTGAGGGCCATTTCCTAACGCTTTTCCAATGCGAATTGCCATATCTACTGTAATTGGTCTTTGACCTAAAACAATTTCGTTGACACTACGGCGGGATACACCAAGTATCTCAGCAAACCTGGTTTGAGTCATTTCAATATCTTCAAGCACATCTGAAATGACCTCGCCCGGATGTACTGGTCTGACTTTCCTCCCTTGAATAATGTTTTGTATGTCTTTCATGCAACTCTCCTTTCGGTTTAAGTTAAATTTTTAGATTTTGTTTTATGGGCTAGTGATAATCTTCGATATCTATATCGTATGCGTTGTTATCCTCAAATGTAAAAGTTATACGCCAGTTACCTGATACCTTTATTGACCAAGTTCCCTGTCTATCACCTTTAAGCTCGTGTAAATCATAGCCTGGTATTCTAATATCATCTATAATTATTGCTGTATCTATTACTTCAAGTCTTGCTCTTGTCCTTTTTTCAAATTCTTTAGGAATACCTTTTGCATTACCTTCCCTCAATAATCTTTCTAATGCTTTATTTTTAAAACTTTGTATCATTTGAAATAATCCTTCAATCAAGGCTGAATATCCAGTTCATAGCACTTATATATAAATAAAAAGTTTTTGTAAGCTTTGAGATTACTTTACTAATGTAACCTATGAGGTTACAGATGTCAAGCCTTAAAGGATTGCAAAATCAAAAATCGCTCCCATCTACTAACAGGGCTGGATCTGGGAGAACGAAAAAGTGATCGTAGCGGCTGAGCTAAGCGGATGGTGTTGGCGGTCAATGACGCTCCAAAACTGGATTCGATCGCAACTGCGGTACAATTAAGCGTTAGACAGCAGTCTGAGCTAGAACATTTTAATAAAATCCTAAAAGAAGGACATCATCATGAACTCGACAGCCCCCTCTGAAAACGTCATCAATTGTTTGCACGTTATTTTGGATGCCACTGCATCGAAAAATTACGAGCTTTTTACCACAGTGGGCGATGCAGGCTACAAAGCGAGCATTACACAACAAATGTTTGACGATGTTAGCGAGCTGCTGGCTTCACGCCTGCAAAAGGGATATTCAATTACTTATTTTGGTGAGATAAAACAAGGTAATTTTCCGATTTATTTGTGGAAGCTGAGTTTTGAAGATGGTGGAGATGAATTTGTGGCACACATGACGATGAATGAAGACAAAGTTGCTGGGATTTTCATCGAATAATATATCTTGCTTGACACGGCGTTTTACTGCAATGAATCTAACGCCGATCGCCCACAACCGTTAATCGGAATCGATCGGGCGGCACAAAGGTGATTCCCCGGCGCGCCGGACGAATTGGCCGATCGAGATTCGATACAAACTCACGGGAAGACAGCACCGTGGCTAAAACGAGCTTCATTTCAAACATCGATAACGCCATCCCGATGCAGCTTCGACTCCCGCCTCCAAACGGTAAAAATTCAGAGGCGGAAAACTTGCGATCTAAAAAGCGATCGGGATTGAACCCGGCCGGATTTTCGTAGGTTTCAGGGCGACGGTGCGCCAAATAGACACAGGGGATTAAAATCGTTCCCGGTTGATATGTATAGCCTTCGAGTTCGATCGTCCGTTTCACCTTGCGCGGCTGCGAAATTAAGGCAATTGGATAAACCCGCAGCGCTTCCTTGCAGACTGCTGTTAAGTAGGGCGACTGCGAAAGTGCGATCGGATCGGGATTCTCGCCCAATTCATCCAATTCCTTCCGCAACCTAGCAAGGCATTCGGGAAACTGATGCAGCCAGTAAAACGCCCAAGTCAACGCCGATCCAGTCGTTTCATGTCCCAATAACAACAGCGTCATCAACTGATCGCGCAATTCTCGATCGCCGATCGATTCGCCGGTGTCGTCGCGGGCCATCATCAACACCGACAGAATATCCGTGCGAGACGAATCGAGAGAATGCGATCGCCTCTCGGCAATTTCCGCATAAATCAGCGAGTCAATCTCCGCCATCTGCTGCAAAAACTGCCCCCACGGGCTCCAAGAACCCAAATTTTGCTGCAACGGTTCAAAGAAAAATTGTATCGAGTACAGCTCAGAGGTAATCGCCTCTAAAAGCTTGCTGAGCAATTGTTTCAGGCGTTCGTAGCGCTCTCCTGGCACTAATCCAAACACGACTTGCAAGATTACTTGCAGTGAAATTTCTGACATTTCTTCGCGGACTGCGATCGCATCTGGGGCTTTCCAGTCGATCGTCTGCTTTTTCGTCAAATCAACAATCAAATGCCCTTGACTTTGCAACTGTTCCCGATGCAGCGCGGGCATTAATAGCTGTCGCTGTCGCAGATGTCGCGGGCCTTCATTCATAATTAGGGATTCATTTCCCACCAGCGGGCGAAATACGTTGGTCACTTTGCCAAACTCAAAGGCATCGGCTAACGTCGTAAACACCGCCTGAATGGCTTCTGGACGGCCCAGAAACACCACGGGGGGCGAAGCGGGCCCCAACACGCGGGCGGTAAATGTATCGCCGTATTTGGCAGAGTAGCGATCAAAAAATGCGATCGGGTCAGCTACCAGCGAAAGCGTTTGGAACAAAGCAGGAGAACGAGATCCGGTAGGCAGCGTCATTGAAAAACTGGCGATACACAATGTTTCTAGTGTATATCGATCGACCTTGCACCCTGAAATTTATCTGCGATCGATTGCGAAGGCAAGTAGCAAAAATAGTAATGCTATCGGGATCGATCGCAGATTGTACGGCTAGCTTCCCAACCTAACATAACTGTTTTACGCTCTACTCCCCAGCCATAGCCACCGAGTTCTCCAGATTCTCGAATGACTCGGTGACACGGAATTAAATAGCCGATAGGATTGTTACCGATCGCATTTCCGACGGCTCTAGCCGCAGTTGGACGAGCTACCAGTTGAGCTATAGTCTGATAGGTGGCGATCGCACCAAAGGGCAATTGCAAAAGTGCTCGCCAAACTTGAATCTGAAAGTTAGTGCCTTTTACCAAGAGCGTTAGTGGTTTTTGCTCGCTGAGAGTTTCTGAATTGAAAATCAGGTCACGCAATGATTGAGTGGCTTGCTCATCGCGGATAATTTCAGCTTTTTTCCATGCCAATCGCAGTCTTTGTTCAGCGGTTTGTTCGTCTGTTGTCTCCAAGAAATAAAGATTACAAATACCACGGGCAGTTGTCGCTATTAGAGATGTGCCAAACGGGGTATCATGAATACCATAGCGAATTTGCAAACCTGCTCCGCCTGCTTTGAACTCCCCCGGTGACATTGCTTCCAAGGTGACAAATAAATCGTGTAATCGTCCTGGACTCGATAGTCTCACGTCTAATGTTAGGTCGAGAAGGCTTTTAGTCTGAGTGATTTTTGACTTGGCATATTCAACAGTCAGATATTGCAAAAACCGCTTGGGGCTAATGCCGGCCCAGTGAGTGAATAGCCGTTGAAAATGATATTCACTCAGTCCTATGTGTTGGGCCACAGTTGCCAGATTGGGCTGGTTTAGGTGGTGTTGTCGCATAAAGGCGATCGCCCGAGCAATCCGGTGATAATCTTCGCTAGCATAGACACTCGCATTCTGCATCGAAATCATCTAGTCTAAGTCAAGGGAATTTGGGTGTTTCCTCACTTTAGCCATAGAGTAGGCTCAAAGCCACCCGTTTCTTGCGGTGAATCCAGTTAGTCGATTTTAGATTTTAGATTGAAGAGATTGAAGAGATTGAAGAGATTGAAGAAAGCGACCTCACCGATCAAACCGGGGGCTTGGGATGAGGATGAGCGAGCTTTTTTCTCGATCCGCAGATGAATCGGGGGGCTTGTAACCAAATTGCTTGATTGTCAGTCAATTAACCGAACTTTCGCTCTCACCCACCGCGCAACTGCGTCACCAAGTGAACTAATTCGGGTAAAATTAGCTTTTCAACAGCTAGTTTCACACCATTGCTAGAGCCAGGAAGAGAAAAGACTAACTTGCCTTGATACACGCCTGCAACTGCGCGAGAGGCGATCGCCCTCGAACCAATTTCTTGATAGCTCAAAAACCGAAATATCTCACCAAATCCTGGTAAAATCCTGTCTAGCAAACTCTCCATCACATCATAGGTCGTATCTCGGGGAGCGATGCCCGTGCCGCCGTTAAAAATGATTGCATCCACATCTTCACGCTGGGAAAACGCCTGCATTTGCAATACAATTTTGGCCGCATCATCTTTAACAACAGTGTAAGCTACCACAGAGTGACCCGCATCTTTTAGCAGCCTCTTAGTTAACAAGCCGCTATTATCTGTTTCAGCAGATCGCGTGTCGCTAACAGTAATGATAGCGCAATTTACGGTTATCTTAGATAAGTCGGGGTGAGGAATTTGCGTCATATAACAGATGTTGAAGGAAAAAGGAAGAAGCAAGAAGGAAGAGGAAATCAGGAAAAGGGAAGAGGGAAGAAGTCATTAGTTAGTTGTGATTTGTTCGTTGTTAGTTATTCATTCTCAAATAACTAATAACCAATAACCAATGCCCCATACCCCATGCCCCATGCCCTATTCCCCATCAATTATGCCTTGCTAAATCCTAAGCCGTTTGCTTCCGAGTAGCGTTCCATGAAACGCATAAATCGCTCCCATTCTTCGGGACTTTTCATTAGATAAAGAGCTTCCAAACCCGCAGGCTGACCGTTGATGAACTTAGCCTTAACCTCGCGAGTGAGGATTTCGCCTTCGTCGTCGATCATGTACATTCCAGTAATGTCTTCGGTACTGGTGCTGCTGAGAGCTTTGGGATTTTCAAAGATAAACGTGGCAGTGCCTTGAGCTCCGCTTTTAGAACGGGTTAGGCGCACTTCGGGCACAGCATCTTCGTCTATACCCCGAGAGAATTGAATTTTAGCCATAATCTGACAGTCGAACCTTAATAAGGATTGCTTACTTAATTTCTTAATGTTTAATCATAAAACGATTCGGGTACTCGCAAATCAAGACTTGGGAGAGTGGGAGTGGGTGAGAGTGAGTGAGAGTGAGTGAGAGTGAGGCAATCGGAGACAAGGGCGAGGGAATATGGGTTGGTTCTTCTGAGATATTGCACCATCCTCAATAATCCTTTCAGGGCGGGCTCTCCTGCTCAACCCCTACTCCCCACAAGAAAATCTACTCTTTGTGGAACAGGCATCTTGCCTGTTCTTAAGAATGGTGCAAGATGTGAGTTCTTTGTACCCCAAGTTATCCTCTCTCTTGTCTCCCAATTCCCTTAGACGATGTAGGGAGAGTTAATGGGCTCGGCCCGCTTTGTGGCTACCAGAGTTTGGTAGATGAGGGCGGATATCTCGCCACGGGTGATGTCGTGGGCGGGGGAAAGCTTTTCGCGCGCGGGATAGTTGACCACGATTTTGCGCTCTGTGGCGGTTGCTATCTCGTCGGTGGCAAAACTGGGAATCTGAGCTCGATCGACATAAACGCTCAAAGAATTGGGGTTGCCGCCGCCCAACTGCAAGCCGTTTACCAAAGATACGATCGCCTGAACTTTAGTCAAATTCTGCTGTGGGCGAAACGTGCTGTCTGGATATCCAGCCAAAAAGCCAGCTCGATTAGCTTGGTCGATCGCTCCCTGGGCCCAAAAATCCGCCGCCACATCCTTAAAAACCGTCGCCTCACGGCGCGGCACCAATTCAAACGCCTTTGCCAACATAGCCGCATACTGAGCTCTAGTTACAATCTCATAAGCTTGAAAAGTGCCGTTGGGAAACCCGCTAACAATATTCATCTTTGCCAAGCGATCGATAAAATCCTTAGCCCAATGCGTGCTGATATCGCTAAACTTTAGCCCGACAGGAGTCGGAGTTGGCGTCACATTGCTCAACTCAAATAAACCTTTCACCCGCGAAGAATTGAGCTGATTTCCCACCGCAGAAATCTTAACCCCAGTCACGTTTTGCAAGTCGAATTCGCCGTTATTCTGAAAAATATTGCCGCCCAAATCTTGAGCCGTACCAATATCTGGCACCGACTTCCCCACCGCAGTCAAACCGTCTTCCGTATTTTTTTCAATGCGATTCTTGCGTAAAACCGGCTTAGATTCCCCCGCTACAGCTATACCGGAGCGATTTTCCAAAATTTGGTTATCAACAATCAAAGGAGCCGACTGAGCTTGCAGAGAGATGCCGAAACCCGTCTTTTGAAAAATATTGCGCCGTATTACTCCCTTAGCAGTTCCCGCCGTAGTTACGCCAGCGGCTGAGTTTTCCACAAATATGTTGTCTAGAATCGCAGGATTAGCGGTTCCCGTGGCAAAAACGCCTTCGCGCTTGCAAAGTGTGAAAGTGCAGTTAGCCACAATCGGAGAAGTTGACTCAATCCAGACTCCCGTGCCGCGACTATCGAGATTCGTGACAGTTACTCCGCGCAATTCCGAATTAGTTGCTAGCAGTATAGTGATATTTTGACCCGCAGCGGGGGGACTTACAAATTTGCCACTGCCTTGAATCAGAATGCCTCTACCTTTGTTAGTTTCATTGCCAATAACTTTTACTCCCGATGGAATTTCCAAGGGAAATTTTTCGCCACTCGCAGTGCTGTAAGTTCCCGGTGATAACTGAATCGTAGTTCCCGATGCAGCGCGACTGACGATCGCGCGGGCTATAGTTTTGAATGGGGCTGATTGGCTTCCCGCTGCGGAATCACTGCCTGTTTGCGGGTTGACGTAAAGTGTTGTCATGTTTTTGCCCAAGAGATAATTGGCGATCGAGCTTTTGTGGAATTTTCATTGTCTACCAAGCAGACCCCAGATATATATTCACCTTTTAGGAGATTATTTAATTGCACGATATCCGCAACATTACTCATCAGCAGTGGCAACTGCAGCGGGATTGTCCCTACAAAAGACTATATTTCTCGTTCCCAGCAACAGGAGAACCAGCCTTATTTAAGAAGTCCGGGATCTAGGGATGCTATTTTTTCCCGATGTTGCCAAAACCACTAAAATTGCGATCGCCTCCACCGGAAAATCGAACGTCTTGCTGTCATGTACGATCGATCGAAATTCCCTGGCCAAAAACCTTAACCGCTTCAGCCAAATCAGTTTCACCCATTAAAATGCAGCGTCTTAGTAAATCGATATTCAGCGTTTCCAATCCTGACAGTTGACTCTGAATTACTTGCTCGTAGCCATCTTCCCGGAGATGATACAGCCGCAGCGTGCCATCTTCCCAAAACCAGATTTCAGGCACGCCCAAAGCTCGATATTTTGGCAACTTGCTCAGTCCACCGCTAGTATAAACCACCTCGATCGACAAATCGGGAATCAACTTAGGTTCTCCCAAACAAAACGATTTGTCTGCTTGAGTTGAAGCTTCTCCCGTCTTCTCCTGCGTCATTGAACCAGAAGGGTAAAACTTAATACCTTGTTGCAGCAGAAAAGTGGTCACCAAGTAACCAATGATTTCAGAAAAATTTTCGTGTTGGAATCCCGGCATCAGAATCTCGATCGCCCCTGCAAAAAAAGACAACTTTATGCCAGGGGAATCTTCCGAAACCTTCTGGATTAACTTGAATTGCTCCCAAGTGCCGTTGAGCACCACTCGCCCATCGAGAGTTTCCCGATCGAGAACTTGTGTCATTGACCCGCACCATTATCTCTTATTGGCATTATAACGCATTGTGCGATCGATCCTACAGAATATCTATGCAGCAATTGTAGCTTCAGAATCCGAATAGTTCTTTCTACTTCCCAGGCTCTTCCTAAGAACACATATCCCAAGGCTCTGCCTCGCCTTAATTCCAGTCTATTTCACAATACAAGACGCATCCAAAACCACTACAATTTCATTCTGAAAAACAGCACAACTTGTCATTGCTGAAGCTAAGGCGGGAATTTTCCCTTGTTCTAGAGAAAGGCTCGCCTCCGGTGTAGAATCAAATTGATTTAGCCAGCCATCATCCTTTATATACTCAAGAGTGAAAGCATTGCGATCGAGCATCCAAAAATCAACTCCATATTGATTTATAAAATTTTGCAACACAGTTCGATTTGAAGTGTATTGAGCGCGAATTAAATCGTTAATTCGCTGCTGATATTTGCTGTAGTAGCCTTTCTGATACGGCACTGCATATTCCTTCGCCACCAGAACCGAACGCTGACTAAAGGTTGGCAGATGGTCAGTCTCTCCCGCGATTGAAGCAATCAAGATATCTTTAGGTTGTTGCTCAAAAAATTTGTATAAATCTGGCATTTTACCTTCTACATACCCGACTGTGGGAAATTTTTCGACCAAGCAGGGATAAAGGACAACGGCGATAGCGATTGTCGCTGTCGTAATTAGTGCTACTAGATTTTTTACATCAAATGTTGTTGAGTTTTTCAATGCCCAATGACAGACTCCATCGATAATTAAAGTTAGGGAAATCGCAGTTATCAACACAACAATAAATCGCAAGCTATAGGCTGTATAGCGACCTGGTTGATATAGCTTGAAAATGGTAGCGTGAGCTGCAAAAAACATCGCCGATGATGCTAAAAATAGCTGAAGCAAAAGCCAGATTTGGCGTTGAATCTGATTTGCTAAGGGAAAAGCCGATCGCAAAAACAGCAGTAGCGGAAATAACAGCGCGACACAGTGAGTTACAGGCGTAAACAGCGACTTGGGAAACATCCCGCTACCCCGCCCTGTCAACCAATAATCTTTGGGATTTGGGCGAAAAAAAGCATTTCTGCCGTCTGGTGCAAATTCGGCCATTTGCTTCGCTTCTGCTGCGGTATAAGTTGGGCCAAATCCAGAGTTATCTAAGGCATAGGGCAGCATTACTAAAAAGATTACTCCCAAACCTGTAGTGCAAAATAGGTAATTAGTTCGATCGCCCGACAAGCACAAACCGCCGTTTTTCCAGCATAGCAGGCGCAAAACTAAAATTCCGGCAGCAACCAAGGCGTAAGGAGGATAGAATAGTCCGATCAGGGCGATCGCCCCTAAACAAGGCAGCAACGAACTGCGCGATAAATAATATAAAAAAGCAAGGAATATCGGATATATAAAAGCTCTTGGCGTTGTGGAAGCCAAATCATCAGTCATCCACATATGCTGATTTAACAGCAAAGATGCAATAAATCCAGTCATCGGCACTGGCAGCATTTCTAGGCAAAGGCCAAAACAGTAATAAGTGGAGATTAAGCCGAGAAATAGCGGCAATATTTTGTGAAATAATAGCGGGTGAATGCCAACTGTTGCTGCTAATTTGTAGAGCGTGCTGTATCCTGCGGGGGCGACTGATTGAAAGTAATTAGCAATGAAATCGTTGGGGAATAATTCAGGATCGACAAATCGCATCATCCAGAAAACGTGCTGCCTCGCATCGTCTTGCACCATATACTCGGCGCTGAAGGCTTGCTTGAGTCCTAAAATAGCATAAAGAACGGCAAATGTCAGGCTGAGAGTCAACCAAAATATTGTGTGCGAGCGCGATGTGCGATCGACTGTAGCAGTCAGAAATTTGTGCAACCGAGCTATTAATACCATGTGAGATGTGAGATTTGAGATTTGAGATTTGAGAATGACTGATTTTCAAAAGTACGATTATATCATGCCCGGTCAATTACCCCTAATAAAAAGAGTTTGTCGTGAGGATTTTAATCCTCACGACAAACCGCTTTACTTTCAACTTCGCCCGATTTTAGATCATTTTCCAGCCCGCACGCCCGGAATTTTAAGGCGAATTCGATAAAGACTTGTACTTCCCGTAATATAAAGCGTTTTGCGATCGCTTTCTCCCCATGCCAAATTAGTCGCCGTCTCAGGCACAGAAATCTTCCCCAAAAGCTTACCATCCGGCGAGAAAATCCACACTCCCCCCGGCCCGGTGCTGTAAACATTCCCCTCTACATCAACTTTTAAACCGTCGGGTACTCCGCTTTGACTGGCATCTTTTAACTCCGCAAAAAGCCGCTGGTTGGTAACAGTTCCGTCTGGTTTTACATCGAAAACGGCAATGTATCCCGCTTCCGAATTGTTGACATAAAGTTTTTGCTCATCTGGTGAAAAGGCGATGCCATTGGGCAGCACCAAATCCTTAACCAGCAGAGTTAATTTTCCGTCGGATGCCAGCCTATAAACACCGTAAAAACCCAATTCTTCCTGCTCTTTACTAACACCGTATGACGGATCGGTAAAATAAATGCTGCCGTCGGATTTAACCACCAAATCGTTCGGACTGTTGAGCCGCTTGCCCTCGTATCTATCCGCCAATGTGATAACTTTGCCGTCCTTTTCTGTGCGGGATACGCGGCGATTTTCGTGTTCGCCAGTAAGTAGGCGATTTTCTTTGTCTAAAGTATTCCCGTTGGCTTTTCCCGAAGGGCGGCGAAATACCTCAACTTGCTGATTTGAGCCAAATTTATAGATAATATTGGCGGGAATATCGCTGAACAGCAAAAAGCCGTCTGGATGCCAAATCGGGCCTTCTATAAATTGGAAATCGCCAGCTAGTTTTTCTAATTTGGCGCTGTCATCGAGAATACTTTGCATGGTGTTTTTTTTGTCCGGGTTTTCCGTTTGGGCGGTCAATTTTGTTAAGTTACCCCTAACTTTTTGGCTAGGGCTGCTGACTGCTAAAGTTAATACCATCAACAACAAACTAATTGTAGCAATTTTGATTGTCATGTTTGCTCATAAATGAATTACTTCCTTCCCACCATAAGATTACCTATCTCCTTCTTTACTTCTTCTTTTCTTCTTTCTTTTCTACAAAAGCGCTATCGCGCCCCTTCGCTAACAAATCTAAAGCGGTTCGTAAACTCACTATTTTGGTCAGCAAAAAAGATAATTGAGAGCGGTATTAAATTCAATAGTACCGTATGGAACAAAAAAAATAAGCTCGAAAATGCGAGCTTAATTATATTTAACTTAAAAGGTTTTACCTGTCAACTTTCAAGCTGGAAATGAAACAAATAGCGCCGCGATACCAAGAACGATCGCACCGATACCCATCACAAAAGACCAGAAGCGGTGATAACTCTTAACCGTCGTACCGCTATCGCTTTCAAGCTGAATCAAATCCATCCAAGGTGCAACACCCCGGCGGAACCAACCCAATGCGCTAACATCCATTCCAATCAAACTTTCAACCCGTTTCATGCCAAACATAAAATTACCAATTGGCCCAAAACGAGAAGCATAGCGCAGATAAATCATTCCCGTTCTGTCTTGCAATTTCAAATCTGAACCAAACGCATAACCCGCATCGCCGCGACCAATTAATTCGCCTTGTAGTTGCGTCGGTTGACCCCGTAAAGGACTTGCATAAGGGTCAGACATTAAGGTTAAAACATCCAAATGTTCTGCTTGTTGGTAATTCGGGAACATCACCAGAGTCTTGAGCAAAATTCCCGTACCCAAACCGATTAAAGGACAAGCAACCATCATCATCGGGTTTACAGCATACAGGGAAATGCCGATCGCAAAACCCACAGCTAAGCCCAGAGTTTCTGCACTGTACAGTAGCACATCGAACACAAAATTGCCGTACAATCTCCGCTTGCTCAAATCGTTGCCTTCGCCGACAATCCGGCCCATGTCAAACTCAACATCCAAGCCTAATTGTTCGGCATAAGTGCTCAAAGCGCGAACTCGTTTACCAGTCAGCGGGTGAGTCGAGTTCAACTCCATCCACCAACCCCACGGATTAAACATATCCCACAAAAACACTCGCCCAATCTTTTCTGGTTCCGAAGAAATCCGGTAAGCAGTCCCAGTAGATGTGGCAGCTTTGGCATCGTAAATGCCTAAAGCGCGAGTTCCTTCTAACAAAATGCTGGGTTCTGTTGCCCTTTGTCCTTCTTCCAAAATACCGTAAGCAATTTTTACCAAAGCGCGAGACAAAGCATTGGGATTGCCAGTAGTTTCGGCAGCAAAATGGTCTGCAAAATATTCTCGCGTCCGCGACAAATACAGCAATAAATAAGTGCCAGCGATGTAAAATAAATAAGCAACAGCAGCTACCGTACCCGCCGCATCTTTAGCTTTTTCGCCACCACTTCGACCCATTCTTTGAGTTGTAGTGTAAATTAAATAAGTAATCTGCACCAAAGTCGAAGCTAAAGTCATTACTGCAAAGTCCCAGTGGACGATGTGACCTAGTTCGTGGGCGTAAACAGTGGCAATTTCTTCGTCGTCTAAATAGGTGAAAAGACCTTGACTGACGACTAAGCGAGCGCTGTTGGGAAAGGAACCGTAAGTAAAAGCAGTAGGGTTTTGGTCGTCGATAATTCCTAAACGCACAGAAGAGAGTTTTTTCTGCTTGCAAACCTTCTGAATAACTTTCGCTGTTTCGGGACTTAGGCTTTCAATTTCTGCTAGGGAAACCCAGCGAGTATGATATAGCCAATTTTGGCTTAAGTCCATTAAGTAAGGCGATAGGAAAAAGGCAGCGATGTTAAAAATCAGAGTTATGGGAAGTGCGATCGCCAATCCGGTAACTGGATCGGGACTGCTGAGAATCAAAACTGAGGCTAAAGATAGCGCTAACACCATACCAAACAGCAGGCTGAGGGTGACGCCGGAAGCTAAAACGAGATTTCCGCCAGTTTTCTGTATCAGTTTAACGCCTGCTTTGGCTGCTCGCCCTGCCTTGCGTAAAGGGGCATGAGATGACATAATAATCTCCAAAGGTTATTGACAAATGGAAATGACCGTGGGATTTTATCTATACTTCACTGTTTTAACCTGTTAATGCGGATTGCTGTCAGGGGTCTCAACAAAAATATAGAATTTCCTCTAGAATTGTTAAGACTGAAAACCGCCCCGAAATTTATTTGTGCGGATTCAATGCAAAATTGAAAATCCAAAACCCAACAATCAAAACTATTTAAAAGTTACTGCCATGTCTATTATTGAAATTGCCCAAAAAACGCGCGTATCTGCTAGAAAATTGGCAGTTTTGTCCGCTGATGCCAAAAATCAAGCTATTGAAGCTATTGCGAAAGCTTTAGAAGCTGCTGCGCCGGATATTGTGGCGGCGAATGCTGCTGACTGCAAGGCGGCTGAGGCTGATGGAATTGCGAAACCGCTGTACGATCGCCTAAAGTTGGATGAGAGCAAGTTGAAAAGTGCGATCGCGGGCGTGCGCGACGTTGCGAAACTCCCTGAGCCGATCGGTGTCGTGCAAATCCACCGTGAATTGGATACAGGATTAATTCTGAAGCGTGTCACCTGTCCTTTGGGCGTTTTAGGAATTATTTTTGAAGCGCGCCCAGAAGCTTTAATTCAGATAGTATCCTTGGCAATCAAATCGGGAAATGGCGTCATTCTCAAAGGCGGCAAAGAAGCTGTTCGTTCCTGCGAAATCTTGACAAAAGTAATTCATCAAGCATTAGCAGAAACAGCGGTTAATCCAGAAGTCGTGCAATTGCTTACCACGCGGGAAGAAACAATCGAACTGCTCAAAATGGATGAATATGTAGATTTGATTATTCCCAGAGGTTCTAATTCCTTCGTGCGGTTCGTGCAGGAAAACACGCGGATTCCCGTGTTGGGACACGCCGACGGAATTTGTCATTTGTACGCAGACAAAGGGGCGGATATTCAGAAAGCAGTTGAGATTTCTGTCGATGCAAAAACTCAGTATCCCGCCGCCTGCAATGCTATTGAAACTTTGTTAGTTCATAGTGCGATCGCCCCCGTTTTCTTGCCCGCCGTTGCCGAAGCTTTGCAGCAGAAAAAAGTCGAACTGCGGGGAGACGAAAAAACTCGCGCCATCCTCGAAAATATTGCCGAAGCAAATGAAACAGATTGGTCTACAGAATACAGCGATTTAATTTTGTCAATCAAAATAGTAGATTCTGTGGAAGAGGCAATTAGCCATATCAATACTTACGGTTCCAGACATACAGATGTCATTGTTACCGAAGACAGCGAAGCCGCCGAAACATTTTTAAATGGAGTAGATGCGGCCGGAGTTTATCACAATTGTTCGACTCGATTTGCCGACGGTTTCCGCTACGGTTTCGGTGCAGAAGTGGGGATTAGCACGCAGCAAATGCCGCCTCGCGGGCCTGTTGGTTTAGAGGGGTTGATTACCTATAAGTATCGAGTTGTTGGAGATGGTCATGTTGCTGCGAGTTATGTAGGGAAGGATGCGAAGGAGTTTACTCATCGGGATTTGTAAATCTTCGATAGCCGATCAAACCAGACACTAAAAAAGCCTGTAGATACTGAATCTTAAGCAAAGTGTCTCTTCTTCTTCATCCATCCCAAAAAAAAGCGATCGCCCTCGCATTCAAACAAACTTAGCTACAATAAGCTATACTGTGCTCGGCGACTCCCCAACTCGAACAATTTGCCGTGGTTTATGTCTAACTCCTCCCTCCTCGCCCCAGGTTCGACTCTCGAAAAACGCTACCGCATCCTCCGCGAATTGGGCCGCGGTGGCTTCGGGCGTACTTATCTCGCCGAAGATATCAACCGCTACAACGAACATTGCGTACTCAAAGAGTTTTCTCCGGTGGTGCACAGCCCGAAAGCCGCCGAATTGTTCGATCGCGAAGCGAGTATGCTGTACAACCTCCAACACCCACAAATCCCGCGCTTTCGAGAACTACTGCGAACCGATTTGGGTGGTAATCCATCTTTATTTTTAGTCCAAGATTATATTAAGGGTCAAACCTATGAAGAAATATTGATATCGCGCCAGCAGCAAGGTAAAAATTTTACCGAAGCCGAAGTTACTCAACTGCTATTTCAGCTTTTACCAGTTTTAGAATACATCCACTCAAAAAATTTAATTCACCGCGATATTTCCCCGGATAATATTATTCAGCATGATGCTGACAAACTACCATTTTTAATTGATTTCGGTTCTGTCAAGCAAATCGCAGCCAATGCCGTACTTCAGTTTAACGGACAATCGGATACGGCGATCGGCAAACAGGGTTATTCGCCAGCCGAACAAATGCGGCTGGGCAAAGTTTCTGCCGCTAGCGATTTGTATGCTTTAGCCGTCACGGCTTTGGTACTGCTAAGCGGCAAAAAGCCTCAAAAATTGTACGATATCAATAATAAAACTTGGAATTGGCGATCGCACGTCAGTGTCAGCCCAAATTTAGCCACGGTATTGGATCGGATGTTAGCAGAACAACCGGGCGATCGCTACCAATCTGCAAAAGCAGTCCGCGAAGCACTCAAAGATCCAAAACTCTCTCAAATTGGCAGTATAATTTCCCAAATGGTGACAATGAACTTTGTCGGCCGCCCTTTCAAAAACGCCACTCAAACTGCTACCAGCAATCATACTCCTGTTCACCAAAATCCTCAAATTGTTAACAACAACAGCACATTCAAGTTAATTCCTTGGAAAACCCTAGGGAGTTTAAGTGTGATTTTGGTGCCCGGAATTTTAGCTTTTAGTGTAGTCAAATCTGGTTTCACCTTGCCCAAGCTGCCGGAGTTACCTAAATTTACTTCGCGCCAGCAACCTCCCGATACATCCTTAGAGGACGCCGAAATAATTCGTCAAGAAAAGATTGGTAAACGGCGCAAAAATCTTAACATTAATCAAGATATCTTTTATCAAAAAGTTGATGAATTATATTACAATAAATATCCCGAATTCCAAGGTCGTACCTTGACAGAAAAGCCAGAAGATGCTGAAATTAGGCGGAAATGGTATGAAGTTGCTGAGGATTTACTGGACAAGTTGGAGAAAGGAGGAGAGTTATGAAATTTAAGATAGAATAAGAGTGATTGAACCGCAGAGGGCGCAGAGGGCGCAGAGGGAAGAGGAAGAGGGCAAAGGGCAAAAAAAGAGAGGGAAGAGAAAGACTTAAGTGTCAAATAGTTTGTTAAACTTGTCCATAGTTAATCGCCATTGAGGAAGTTTAAGTATGTTTGCCATTAAACGAGCGCTCAAATTAAATAACAAGGAAGCGACCTTGATGGCGAAGCACGCAGGATTTAGGCGCGTAGTTTTTAACTTTGGGTTGAGCCTGCGGACTCAAATGTATGGCGAGGGGAAATTCACCGACTCGAAGGTACTCAACGAAGTCAAAAAAGTTCTGACCAATCATGTCAAGAAAAAGCCTGAATTTGATTGGATGAACCAGTTATCTAGCCGAGTCTACCAAAATGCTTTGATTGATCTCAAAGATGCGTTTAGCCGCTATCGTTCTGGAAAAGCAGGTCATCCAAGATTCGCCAGTCGCAGAGACGGTCAATCCTTTACGGTCGATTCGTCTAACGGCAAAGTTTTGCTAACTGCTGGTAGAACTATTAAGATTCCTACATTGGGGACTTTTAGGCTTTTTGAACCCCTAGAATGTAGCTTGGTCTCTCAAACTTTCACGATTTCAAAAGAAGGAAATCGCTGGTTTGTCTCCTTTTGCGTTGATGCAGAACGTCTATCTGTTCAGCAGCCTGCAAATTCTGTAGGAATCGATCTCGGTATTAAGTCTTTTGCCACGCTGTCAACCCAGCAAACTTTTGACGCACCAAAGCCGTTGAAAGCCAGTGCGAAAACCAAGCTTGCCACTTTACAACGCAAAGCATCAAAGCAGGTGCGAGGCTCTCAAAACCAGCGCAAGACCTACAACAAGATTGGTCTGCTCCACGCCCGAATATCTCGTATTCGCTTAGATTTCCTTCACAAGTTGACCACTTATTTGGCTAAAACTTTCAAGCTAATTAAGATTGAAGACTTGAATGTTCATGGAATGATGGCGAATCACAAGTTAGCTGGAGCAATATCTGACCTTGGATTCTACGAGTTCAAACGTCAACTTGACTACAAGTGTCAAATGTATGGAGCTAATTTAGTATTGGTAGACCAGTGGTTTCCTAGTACCAAGACTTGTTCCAATTGTGGCACCAAAAAAGATATGCCACTAAGCATTCGGACTTTTGACTGTCCTGCTTGTGGCATATCTTTAGATCGGGACTGGAACGCAAGTCTAAACATTTTAAATTGGGAACCCTCGGCTTGAGGGGGATAGCCTACTTATCTTGGGATTAGCCGTCTACCCAACAGCGTAGGAAGTAAGCACAAACTGTGTCTAAAAATGAGTTTAGATAAGTTTAAGTAAGTTTTACAAAGCAGAACTTTATCTGGTTTAATACAAATTGGTATAGGCAACGCACTTTTAGTTTATTGCAAAATGGATTCTATTCAACTTACAGGAATTCGCTGTTACGGATATACGGGCTATCTGCCGGAAGAGCAAGTTTTGGGGCAGTGGTTTGAAGTGGATGTTACTCTCTGGCTGGATTTATCGCAAGCTGGAAAAAGTGATGATATTCAACATACTCTTGACTACCGCAGCGCAATTACTCTGATTCAAAAGCTAGTCCAAGAGTCGAAATTTTTATTAATCGAACGCCTAGCAGATACTATTGCTCAAGCGCTTTTACAACTACCGTTAGTCGAAAAAGTTAAACTACAACTCTCGAAACCTGCTGCCCCCATCCCTGATTTCGGGGGTAGAATTACTCTAGAAATTACTAGAAGTCATTAGTCATTAGTTCTTAGTCCTTAGTCCTTAGTCCTTAGTCCTTAGTCATCAGTCTTTAATCTGCATTAGTTTTTCACTAATGACTGATGACTGATGACTGATGACTATTGATTAATTACCACTTCAGCAAGTTAAATTCTTCCATGTCTACGGTATTGCGGTTGCGATAAATCGCCAAAACAATTGCCAAACCCACCGCAGCCTCAGCCGCCGCTACCGTAACTACAAACACGGTAAATACTTGGCCCTTAATTTGTACGGGGTCGAGATAGTTAGAAAAACCCATCAAATTGAGATTGACTGCATTTAGCATCAACTCGATCGACATCAACACGCGCACTGCATTTCGGCTGGTAATTAAACCGTAAATGCCAATACAGAAAAGTGCAGCAGCTAATAACAGGAAATACTGGAGTTGCAGTTGCATAAATTTAAGGAAGAAGGAAGAAGGGAAATTTAACTGGTTCCTAGGGTCTGCCTCGTTTCCATTTCGGGAAAATTGGAGGCACAGCCTCCGGAACTGCGTTCCCAGGCACAGCCTGGGAACGAGTAGAGTGTTACTTAGATTCTGGCGAAGACACATCTCCGGCAGAAACTAATTCGCGAGGTCTTTCCGGCAAACTCAAAGCAGGTGTTTCGGATAGCTTCTTTGACAGTTCATCCGGGAAGAAATCGCGGCGCGCCAACACAATTGCTCCTACCATTGCCATCAACAAAAACACTGATGCTAACTCGAAAGGTAGCAAATAGTCAGTGAAGAAATGTTTGGCGATTGTGACGATCGAACTTTCGGCCGGTGCTCCTGTCGTTGCGACAATAGCCCAAGGAGTAGATACCACCATCGTACCCAACAGTGCAAACAAGCCTACGCAAACTACTGCTGTTGCTATTTGACGCACCCAAGCGTTGGGAATAGTGCGGAAATCTTCTCGTTTGTTCACCAACATAATCGCAAACAAAATCAAGACGTTAACAGCGCCAACATAAATCAATACCTGCGCTGCTGCTACAAAGTCGGCATTCAGCAACAAGTACAAGCCGGCAATGCTGGTAAATACGCCGCACAGCAAAAATGCTGAGTAAACGATGTTGGAGAACAGCACTACTCCTAATGCTCCTGCAATCATCATTACGGACAATATTCCAAATGAAACAATTTGAACCCCTTCAGCTAGATTCACAATTTTTTATCCTCAATTATTAGTTTTCTATTGTTCGTTTTTACTCATTAGTTAGCAGTCATTAATAATTGGTTATTTCACTAATGACTGATGACTGCTGACTAATGACTAATTACTTACTTTTCGATAATTTCCTCTGGACGCAGACCGGCGCGGCGATCGGTGTAGGAAACTTCATGGGGGTCGATCGCACCTTTCGGCAAATAAGCGAATTCCCGCAGGGGTGTCACCATCGGGTCATCTGTAACCTTGTAGGGCAAACGTCCGAGGGCCACGTTGTCATAATTCAATTCGTGACGTTCGTAGGCGGCTAACTCGTATTCTTCTGTCATGGACAAACAATTAGTCGGACAATATTCTACGCAGTTGCCGCAGAAGATACAAACACCGAAATCTATACTGTAGTGCTTGAGTTGTTTCTTCTTACTTTCTTTGTTAAATTCCCAATCCACTACAGGTAAGTTGATCGGACATACCCGAACGCAAACTTCGCAGGAGATGCACTTGTCAAATTCAAAGTGAATTCTGCCCCGGAAACGTTCCGAAGGAATTAATTTTTCGTAAGGATACTGCACCGTAATCGGCCGGCGTCTCATGTGGTCAAAGGTAACAGATAGCCCTTGACCGATATACTTAGCAGCTTGAAAAGTTTCTTTGGCGTATTCGCCTACTTGATTGAGGAATTTTAGCATCGTGTTCTCTCTCTGTACTTGAGTTTTTGGTAATTGCTAATTGATAATAGGTAATTGGTTAACAGCTATTTTTGTTTAGCTGTTGCCCTTTACCTATTATTAATTAACCGCCAAAAGCAAAGGGAAAGGCAAGTTTCAAAGCTGCGGTCAATAGCAAATTAACTAGAGCAACTGGAAGTAAAAACTTCCATCCCAAATTTAGCAATTGGTCGATCCGAACTCGGGGCAGAGTCCAGCGGAGCAGAACTGCCAGAAACAGGAAAAAGTAGGCTTTCAGCATCGTCATTGTAATGCCTAGCAAGCCGGTAATTACCTGCAACCAAGGAGTCGTTTCGCTCAATCCCAGGGCATTTGTCAGGACTCCGACAGGAATCGGGCATTCCCAGCCGCCGAGGTACAAAACTGCTACTAGCAGGCAAGAAAGGACGAGGTTAACGTAGGAAGCGATATAGTACAAGGCAAATTTCATGCCTGTATACTCAGTCTGATATCCTGCTACCAATTCTTCTTCTGCTTCTGGAAGGTCAAAGGGTAAACGTTCGCATTCTGCGAGTGCTGCGATCCAAAAAATCACGAAACCCGCAGGTTGCCGCCAAACGTTCCAGCCGACAATCCCGTAGCCTGCTTGTTGATGTACGATGTCGATCGTACTGAGGCTGTTGGACATCATTACAACTGCCAATACTGCCAAAGCAAGGGGAATTTCGTAGCTGAGGGATTGAGCGGCGGCTCTGAGTCCTCCGAGGAGGGCGTATTTGTTGTTTGAAGCATAGCCGGACATCAGCAAGCCGATCGGCTGAATGCTAGAAAGAGCAATCCACAGAAATATTGCTGTCCCCATATCGGCGATCAGCATATGCTCTCCGAAGGGCACGATTAAGTAGGAGAGAAAAACTGGAATCACCACAATTACCGGGCCTAGGGTAAATAGCAGCGCGTCAGCTTTTGCCGGTACAATGTCTTCTTTGAAGACCAACTTCAGACCATCAGCAACGGGTGCTAGCACTCCCAGAGGGCCGATAAATTCCGGGCCGATCCGCTGTTGAGCTGCGGCGGAAATTTTCCGTTCCAGCCAGACGCTAGTGAGTACCCCGAAGACGGCAGCGACAATCATCAGCAGCATTGGCAGCGGTAGCCAAAGCAGTTGGGCAATGTCTGTCGGTAAGCCCAAATTCATCAGGGCTTCTACAAAACTTCCTTGTAAGTCAATTCCTGGGTTCATTTTTCCAGCTTTTGAGCGCTCAGCATATAATTTTTCACCCGTCCTTGGTAGGAGTAGGCTTAGAAATCGGGGTCTTTGTAAAGATTTTTAATGCTTTACCGCCTAATAGTATATCGCCCGACAGGCTCCAACAACGCACGGACAGCGTGAAGTTCTAATTATCTGATCCCGCAGCTTAGCTAATGGGTTACTAACTTATGGTTGATGGTTGACTGTTAACTGCGTCGCCCTGAGCCCTTCGACTACGCGGTTCCTGAGCCCTTCGACTACGCTCAGGGCACCGCTGTTGACTGTTGCAAGGCGGTGAGGAGGCAAATTGAAAAACGACCAGCAAATATTTCAGTCCCCTCGCGGGAAAAGGTAGAACACTGCACGGATTTTGACACGGATACACGGATACACGGATGAGTTGATCTATCTGAGCCAAACAAAAAGGCAGAGAATTAATTCTCTGCCCTTTTTATGCTTTAAAGTGGCTTTCAAATGGCTTAAACCATTGATTTTACGTCACTTTTTTTATGGAACTGGGCAGAATCGAACTGCCGTCCAAAATGGGTATTAACCTTCCGATCGTTCACAGGTTTATCCCCTCTAATCCTCGGGGCGGGAACCATCTTTATCCCAAATGGGGGGATTTTCTAGTGATTGCTTTCCTAGCTAGCCGACTAGAAGCGTTTAGCTAGGGCATCCGTTGGGGGTTGTTATGCTACCTTTAACGGAGTGAGGTGGCATACACTCTAAACCAAGCTCAAGAAGTTTTTAGGCTACAGCTACGGCTTTGCGAGCGAAAGGAACGATGTTGTTCGCATTTACTATTTTTTTTGAGCCGATATTAACGAGAGTAGACTCCCTCTCGACCTGCATCACGGAGCAGCTTTCGCCACCCTGTCGAAACCATTACAGCCCCTCGTGCGTTCTCTAATTATAGACAATATTTCGTGTTGCGTCAACTAGATTTTAGATTTGGGATTTTAGATTTTCGATTTTGGCACAAAGCTGAGTCGGGAATATTTACATCTTGCACCATTTTTTTGAACAGGCAAGATGCCTGTTCCACAAGAGTTCCAGTTTTTTTGGGGTGGGCCCCAGAGTTCGCCCTTGAAAGGTTTATTGACAGTGGTCAAGTCGATTTTAGATTTTGGATTTTAGATTTTCGATTGGGGATTAAAGAAACCGGGTTTTTTGCGGTTAATGAGGGCTGTAACGAAGTATCTGGCCAAAAAACCCGGTTTCTGACCACCCGTGCGTAATTCCTAATTAATGCAAGTTGTCGTCCCAGACGCCGATGTAAATCCGATCGCGCTCATTGCGTTCGATCGTCCCTTCGAGCGAACCCTTCCTAAACGTAAACCGAGTAGTCCGGCGCTGCTGCACGTCGCGCAAGCCCTGCAAAATCTCTCGGCTGGCGCCGCCCACCATCCCGTTTAACGCGGTTCGCACCACCAAATCGTCCACCGACTGAGCAAAAGAACCCTCTGTTTGTACTAGCTGGGCCGAATCGCGATCGTAAATGTAGCCGAGAGTAATCCGGTTCGGCAATATTTCGTAAAGTGCGGTGCGAGTATTCGGCCAATAGCCCCGGGATTGAGAGTCAGTCGGTTCTCCCAATTGGGATAAAATCTGACTTTCCGGCGTACCAACGGCATACCCAGGGATTGTGGGAGTCTTCTGATCATTGGTTCCCGGTTGTTCGCTGGGTGCGGGCGATCGATCTGGTGGCAACTCTTTGTCAACAAGTTTTTCGGTTGGTGTGGGTTCGACAGCTTCGGGAGTTGGCGCTGGTGTTGGCGCTGGCGCTGGTGTTGGAGTTTCAGCAGCAGGCGCTGGAGTTTCAGCAGCAGGCGGCGGAGTTTCTCTGGGAGTCGGCGCTGGAGTTTCAGCAGCAGGCGGCGGAGTTTCTCTGGGAGTCGGCGCTGGCGTTGGTGTGAGCGCGGGAATTGGTGCGGGGTTTGAGCGCGCGTCTGGATCTGCAGGGGTGGAAGTGCGATCGTCCTGGGCCACAGGTGCGGGTTCCGAAGACGGCCGGTTGAGGAAAACCCTAGCAATACCGACAAAACCTGCCACAATAAGTGCGATCGTCACGAACCCCAAAATCCACCAAATCTTGCGGTTGCCTTGCCCAGAAGACACCACAGCAGGCGCTGTTCTGGAACCCGCAGGCGACTGAGACCCGTGTCCCGGCATCACCGCCACCGTCGGCCCGGTGCTCGGCGACGCAGCACCCCCCTGCCCATGCAGCAGCGACAGCCACTCATCCACGCTAGCAGGGCGATTTTGAGCTTCTACCGTCATCCCCCGCATCACGGCTTGGCTGACAGCCGCACTTAGCTGAGGCTGCAAGTCGCGGGGTGAAGGCATCGGTTGGCTGGTACGCAAAATTGCAGCCACCGGCACTTGTCCTGTGAGCAAAGTATAAAGCGTCGCCGCCAGACCGTAAACATCTGTTGCGGGCGTATATTTTCCTTGGGCAAAATACTGTTCTGGCGGTGCATAGCCGTCGGACACCATATTAGTGTGAGATTGAGTTGCACCCAGAGTAAACTCGCGGGCAATGCCAAAATCAATCAGCACGACTTCCTGAGTACCTTGGCGCAGCAGAATGTTTTGCGGCTTGACATCTCGGTGCAGCAAACCCTTTTGATGAACAACTTTTAAAGCAGCGCCAATTTGAGTTATGTAGAGAATAGCGAGTTCTTCTGGCAGCGGCCGATTTGGGAGTACGACATCGCCCAAATTCTGACCCGGAACGTAGTCCATCACCATGTAAGGCTGCCCGTCTTCGACAAAGAAATCGCTGACGCGGACAATATTCGGATGAACGCAGGAAGCCAACCGCCTCGCTTCGTCTTGAAACTTGCGATCGAACTCAGCAAAATTGGGTTGCTGCCGCAGAGATTCGTTGAGGGTTTTAATGACTACAGGCTGTCCTAAATAGCGGTGATTTGCCCTGAAAGTTATTCCAAAGCCGCCGCGGCCCAATTCTTGTTCGAGGGTGTACTTTCCACCCTGTAAAGTTTTGCCGATTAGCGCATCCATAGGTTCAGGCGATCGCGTACCAGATAATATGGCTGATTATGGCACGTATGGTCGGCCAAGTTACCAGTCTAAATGGCGATCGCAATCCTCGTCGATCGGCGTTGCCATTCCTTCCCGAATCGATTCCCGCATCCCTGGCACTGAGAGAAGATACAGTGTTTCCTCAACATATGCGGAGTCTGATTCAGATAATAATACTGTATTGCTAGTTTGTCCGGCGATCGCGATCGGTTGAAGTGACTGACTCATGGGAGCGATCGACTGCTGCAACTGCTTTTGGGCTTCATTGATTGGAATCATAATCTTCCACTCGTCTAAATAGGCTTTTCTAGATGATGTTGGGTGGCTGTAGACACTCCCTTAATTATGAGCGATCGTTCCCCTTACTGACTTCTATCTCCATTTTATTTTAAGGGAGTGTCAAGACTTCTATTTGTTTCTGTGTGTCGGGGTGCACCTGAATATTCAATCGATCAATTTGTTCTTGCAGATAACCATCTGAAATGATTGCATCGTCCCATTCTTGCGAATAGTAAATCAAGCTCTCACCCCAAAAATCCTGAACTATATAATCTAAAACTTCCAAAGCAAATTTTAATGTCTCTGTGGAAGGTTCGCAATCAGGAGCGGCAGAAAAATGGACAATGATGTTTCGCAGATCGCCAAATTTTTGATATCTATCTAATTCCTTGATTCTATAACCAGTTGTCGCCCAAAGAACTTCAGGTAACTCTGAATATATTAAAGTTCGACCGTACTTAAAGAGTTCCTTGATACTCAATACATCCTTAGTAGTATTTGATTTAGGGTAGGACTTGAAGATTAAAAGCGGATGCTCTTCAGCAATGCGTGCCTTGATAAGTATTTCTGCTCCATGTGCTGCATGAACTACCGACAACATATGAGCAAAAGGCCTCGTCATCTCGCTAAACGTTGCATCATAAATAGCTCTCCCAAGAATATGAAGCCCAAATTCTTTCATGTGCTGTGATACTTGTTTTGTCTCAGGATTCATCTAATCTACTCCGTAACGCTAGTTAACTCACGATCACTGATTGACATCTTGAGCCGCCATCATTGCATTGATATGGGTAAAGATACGATCTAATTCCCCAATGGCGTCGAGTTCCGCTACCTCTTCTGCCATTAGTTGATCGGCCTTTTTCTTCTCTAACAAGACTTCCATACGCTGTTGCAGCGATTCACTAAATTTGAACAACTTCCACCGATCGACTTTTTCAATGCAAATCTCATGGATTAACGAGGAGGGTTTGTTGAGAATTGAAACCATTGTAGGCTCCGAGCTTCGGGTTTTAGGTAATGACTAGATTATAGCTTTTATTCAATCTGGCAGATTTAATGCTCCAACCGATAACCTTCAAATTACCGCCAAAACCAGTGACTTAAACAGCCAAACGGCGTTACAGTTCAAGTCGGATGATATTCATCCCTGCTTATTTGCCATCGCCATATCTTGCCTTCTTCAGGATCGTCCACCTCTGCAATGAACTTCATTCCCACTTTTTGCAACACGCTATTCGAGGCATTTTTTTCAGCTAAAGTGTGAGCGATGACTGCTTTCACCTCCTCGTGAGCGAAAGCATAATCGATCATTCCCTGTGCCACCTCAGTTGCAAATCCGCGATTCCAATATTCGGAAGCAATTTCATAACCTATCTCTATAGTCCCCGACTCATCAGGTGAGCCTGTGAAACCTCCATTGCCGACAAGCACTTGATTTTTTGGATGAATAAAGAAGTAGTTGTGCCAGTCAGTTGGAGGCGGATTGGATTCGCAAGCTTCGTCAGCCGGGAGGGAAAATGCTTCCGGGAAAAGAGGCCAGCTATTAGGCACTATGACATTTAAAATTGCTGCAAGCTCGCTTTTACTTCGTAAGAAAGCTTCTATGTGAATCCTTTCGACGGCAAGTAGTTGAAGATTCTTAGTTGTAATCATTTTTCTACCTTGTTTAACAAGTATGAGATCACACTATAGGCACTATCGAAACGCTTGTCTCGGAACCCTGGCGAGTTGGTAAGCGCCCCGACTTTCCAACAATTGATATTGATTTGGCTGCAATCCTAATTCCACAAATTTCTCTGGATATCCCAGCAACAAAATAGAGGGAGAATTTGCGTTTTTAGATTGCTTAATGTAGTCGATCGCCTTTGCGACAGCTCGGTAGTAAGTCACCGGCTCTTGGGTATAAAAAACCAGACTTGGTTTCCAGAAACCAACCATAATAAACTCTTCCCCCGGCAGTTTTTGTTGAACCGCAACCTGTGCTAACTGTCTCAGAGGTAACTGGCGGTTGATATCAACCACTTTGTAGGCGGGAGTAAGACCAAAGATGATAAATGCTACTAACCCGATGAGGTTAGCAACCAAAATCCAGCGCTGTTGCCGCTTCCAGAGTAAAAGTGCGATCGCCACGGCTGTAATTATCCAAATCGTACCGCCGACAATCAGCAATCCCGACTGCTGAATTGCTTGGGGAAAATTGGGCATAGCCGGGTCATCTCCCAGCCAGTTGTAGCAGTAGAAAGTTGCTCCGGCTATAATCAGTAAAAATACGACATTGAAAATGTATGTAACTAACAGCCCTCGCTGTAAAGAATTCGGTTTTTTTTCTAACTTTCCCCGGCTGCTTTCTGCTTCATTGCCTGCAATAATATCGCTCCACAGCAGCGTTACCAAAATCGCAGCGGCGGGGATTAAAGGCAATACATAACTCGGCAATTTTGTCACGGCGATCGTGAAAAAGCCAAAGATGCAGCCGAACCAAAAGAGGGCAAATAAACTCAACTGAGCCGATCGCGGTTGACGACGCCAGTAACTGCGCTGCCAAAAACGGGTACGGGCGATCGCCACGGGCAAATAAATCGACCAAGGTGCAAAACCAACTAGCACTACAAAAAAGTAAAAATACCAAGGCGCCGAGTGCTTGTTGACTACTCCAGTAAAACGCTGGAAATTGTGATAGCCAAAAAAACTGTCAATATAAGTTTGACCGTTGGCTAAAATAACGAAAATGTACCAAGGCAGGGCGATCGCCAGAATAATCAAGATTCCCGACACCGGACGCATTTCGCGCCAAAGTTGCCGAAAATTTCCCAAATAAAGCCCGAAGCAGCCAACAATCAGCGCTGGCAAGACAATTCCCACAGGCCCCTTCGCCAGAATTGCTAAGGCAATTAGTACGTAAAAAGTCAGATACCACTTATTGGGAAATCGGGCAGCGGAAACCCTAGAAAATTCTGTTTTTTCTCTCTGTTCTTCGAGGGTGTAACCAAGGAAAAATGCGAGCAGTGCCGAACACATACAACTAACTAATAGCATATCTGAAACGCCAGTTCGTCCCCAGGCAATAGTTTGGGGATTTAAAGCTATTAGCGCCGCGCCAATCCAAGGAGTAGAAAGAAAAATAGGAATACTAGGAGAGGGGGAGAGTGGGGGAGTGGGAGAGTGGGAGAGCGAGGGAGGAAAGACAGTTACATTCATGCGTGTATCCGTGTCCGAATCCGTGTCGTGCTCTTCTTCCTCCTTCCTTCTTCCTTCTTCCTCCTTCCTCCTTCCTTCTTCCTTCTTCCTTCTTCCTTCTTCCTTCCATAAGGTATAAAATCCGAGGCAAGTCAGCCCGATCGCGCACAAAGCCGAGGGAAGACGCACGGCCCATTCGTTAACGCCCAGAGTGCGGTAAGCCACCGCCATCAGCCAGTAAATCAACGGCGGCTTGTCAAACCTCGTTTCGCCGTTGAAATAAGGAGTGATCCAATCTCCTGTCACCGTCATTTGACGGGCGGCTTCGGCAAACAACGGTTCGGTTTCGTCAACTAAACCGATGTTGCCGAGATTCCACAAGAAACCTACCCAGGCGATCGCAAACAGCCACAACAGCGATAGCAGCAAAGGTGCGATCCTCTTCGAGGGCTTCGCTAACGGGCGATTTCTAAACTCTGACAAACTTTTAATAACTTCCTTCACCCAAACTTCCTGCGATTTTAGATTTAAAATTTTAGCTCGCATAGAGAGTCTACCGAAAGATTCGCATTCTCGAAACTCCCAATTCGATCGAATCCGGTTAAACAGAGATGTTGCACCATTCTCAACAAGGCTTTTATGGGCGGGCTCTCCTGCCCAACCCCTACTCCCCACACGAAAATTCACTCTTTGTGCAACAGGCATCTTGCCTGTTATTGAGAAGGGTGCGGCTATGTGAGTTTAACCTCCCATAGCCGCATCATTCTCAATAAAACCGTATCAACCGTCTTTCTCGACCAAAATCTCCGCACCTGCAGCTAAGTGTTCACGGCTGCAAAATTAATTGCCATTCTCCGGCTGTGCTGTTCCAAGCGGGCGAGGCTGTCTCGCCAGCGACGAAAGGCCCCCAGTAGCGGCGAGAACCATCCTGAGCAAAAACCACCAGAATGTCTCCCCGTTTGACTTGTAACTTGCCCTCCGGCAGCGATAGCATCAGTCCCTTGCCGCCGCCTTCCCCCGGCGCAAAATCCCAGTGCGCGGGTTTTCCATAGGATTTCTCGGCTTGCCGTTTCGACAGCAGGGCCACTCGCACTGGGTGTTCGCTGCGGTTGCTGACGCGCAAAAGGCCGGAGGCTTTAGCATCTACAGGGACTGAGGAAAGCAATTCCTCCTCTGGATCTGGGGGGGTTGGTGTGGAGTCGGGTTTGGGCTCGCTGGCGGTCTCTGCAGAAGCTGTGGCGACTGGGGAAACGGGGGGTATTGGGGGGAGTGCGGTGGCTTGTGAGGGCCAATCGCTGGAAGGATTTGAACCGTTGGAGATAGTGATTTCAAAACGTCCTAGAAACATTCCTGTAATTAGGACGATCGACACTCCAATTACGATCTGGTAAATTTTAAGATTCATAAATTTTAGGCTTAAAGGATAGACTGCACCCGCAATTAGTCTTAACTATTTTTAATGTAAAACCAGGGGCTGCTGTGCCACAAGATACAGTTACACTTAATTACTTAACCGTTCTCGGCTATAAGTCGCCGATCGCTCAATACCATCTTAGATGTTAAATTTGAGATTTTAGATGGTGACATACTGACTCCGGTAAGGATTTGGAGTTGGTCGGGAGGGGCATTTGTTGACTCATCGGTATAGCTTTTAATAGCAGTTGAAAAAAAGAGTGCCACTATATGCCCGTACTCCCAACCCCAATATTCATCAGTAATTCCGCATCTCAAATCTCCAATCTCAAATCTCAAATTGTATAACTTTTATGCAGAATACCCGAATTAACAGATTGATTGATGTTCTGGGCGAGCGATTCGGACGCTGGCTGAACAATCCTTGGCGGCGGATTTCGCTCCTGCTAATTAGCCTGCTGTTCGGCACTTTTTTGGGGACAGCTATTTCGACGATCGCCGGACAATCTGCAGATTGGGATATTATCGCCGCCGGGCTGTTGGTGTTGTTGACCGAGTTCGCGAGCTGGCTGGTTTACGGCGGCCCGCGACCTGTAGCCCGTTCTTTTTGGGTGGATATGCTGAATGCTCTGAAAGTTGGTATCACTTACAATTTATTTGTGGAGGCTTTTAAACTTGGCTCGTGAAAAATGCTAAAGTATTTGTCGGTTGTAGACAGTATTGATACAAACCTGCTCTTAAAAAAGTATCTGTATGGGCCTGTAGCGTCAGTCGATTTTAGATTTTAGACTTTCGGCGTCAGCGCTTAGTCGCAGAATTTTAGATTTGAGATTTATTCCACAGATGAATCTGGGAAATTGAACTAAGGTCGAAATTTTTGATCTCTCTACGACATGAGTCGGGGGCTTGTATTCGTTGTTGGGTGGGGTCAAATATTTGTCAATTGCAGATAATATTTGTACAAAACCCGCCCCCGCATAGAGAGTTTTTAGGATATGGCTCGATCGACTGTAACCCCTGTTGAAATTTTACGTCGATGGCAAGCCGGCGATCGCCCGATCGCTCCCGACTTCCATCACCTGGCTTTGTGGGAACTTGCGGATGATGTGCGATCCTCTTCGAGGGCTTCGCTAACGCGCGCTTTTGGGATTACTCCTGACAGTGTAGCCGATGTTGTCCGCTGCAAAACCGATTTATTCTTTTCTCTTCTTGACGAATTGCATACTTTCCCCCTAAAGTCAACTGTTTTCCTCGAAACTTTGTGGAATCTTTGGTTGCCGCTGGCAATGCAATTATCGACTGCCAAACAAAGTTTAAACCGTCCTTTAATTCAAGGAATTTTAGGAGGGCAAGGAACGGGAAAAACTACTTTATGCCAAGTTTTGAGGCTGATTCTGGGAAAATTGGGATATTCTACTGTCAGCCTTTCTTTAGACGATCTTTACAAGACTTATGCCGATCGCCAACAACTCCAAAAAGCCGACCCGCGTTTAATTTGGCGCGGCCCCCCCGGCACTCACGATATTGACTTGGGAATCGCAGTTTTAGACAAGTTGCGCGGTTCTCAAACTCGCGAATTAGCAGCAGTTGACAATCCCAAATCTGATGCCATCAAACCGGATATCATTAAAAATATAGAAATTCCCAGGTTTGACAAATCTGCCTACGGAGGTGCAGGAGATAGAAGTCAACCAGAAATTATTTCCGGTGCGGATATTGTACTTTTTGAAGGTTGGTTTGTCGGTGTAAATCCGGTGGTTGATGCCAAATTAAACGAGTTTTTGGCGGGTGCACCGTTTCCGATTTCCACAGAAAGCGACTGTCAGTTTGCGCGCGATATGAATGCGAAGCTGCACGACTATCTGCCGCTGTGGAACCGATTAGATCGGTTGATGGTTTTGTATCCCCAAGATTATCGCCTTTCTCAAGTGTGGCGCAATCAGGCGGAACGGGAAATGATGGCGACGGGGAAGTCGGGGATGTCAGAAGCTGAAATTAATCGGTTTGTTGAATATTTCTGGAAAGCGCTGCATCCAGAGTTATTTATTAAGTCGATCCTGGAGGGCGATCGCGTGGATTTAATAATTGAAATTTTGAGCGATCGCACTGTAGGCAAAATTTGTCGGGCGATCGACTTAAAATTAAGCGATTAGGGATACAACAATGTTGTCTCTCTACCGTATTGCAGCCTTTAAGGACGCAACAACCTTGTGTCCTAATGTATTGCAGCTTATCGTCCACTCTATTGAAATTTCAGGACTTATGCAAAAAGTGGTTTGGCGCGCGAATTATAGAGGTAAGGCGCGCCATCAGCACCCTACAATACAGGGCTTTTGCATCGAGGATGGAGAATTTCTAAATTAACTGCCGGGAGTACCAAGATCGATCGCTTTCTGCATCAAATCGTCGGTAACTTCGCCCGGTGTACCTGCAGGCGTAATTTCCTGAGCCATCGAACGAAAATCATCGGGCTTGCCGCTTTTATCTGCCGGCGTTGCGATATCTTTAGCAGCGGGAATAGGAAATTTTGGTGCAGTTGCAGCGGCGGCAGCTTGAGCGCCGGCACCTGTGCGATCGATGTCACTAACGCTGAATTCTTTTGAAGCTTCGTAGTCTGCTGATACATCCACGGTCGGCAACTTTTGTTCTCCAGCTTCCGCGCTTTCAGTGATCTGCTGAGCGTCAAAGTTTTCAGTGTTATTGACTTCTGTATTGATTTGAGACATAGCCGACTCCTTGGTAGTTTTATTTAACAATTCACTGTATCAATTATTACTTTAGACCCCGGCTTTTTCATCTACCCGCAGATGTATCGTTGGCTTCTATCTTAAGGATGATTTATTCTAGGTTAGTGCCTTAACATTACATCACTTTCCGAAAAGAATTCAGCTTTAGGCAAGCTCCCAACCCCTACATACTAAGCCATTCCCCATTGTTTAATCTAAAATCTAAAATCTAAAAACTAAAATCGTATTACCTCTCGGGGATGGTGACTTGTACTTACAAATCTTGATATTTGTATATTCTGGAAGCCTTTTTAAGGAATTTTGTTTATGAACTCACCCGCCGCCACCAATCCTCACTCTCTCTCCAACGACACTAAAAACATCGTTCAGACAATCAACGGGTTGGGTACAGATGAAAAACTGGCGCTGCTCTACTTTGTTTATGAAAAAATGGGAGATTCAATTACACCAGCCGCTCCCGCCGCTGCCGAACCAGAATTAGCTCCCATGCTGCTCGATGATTTTTACAAGCTTTCCCATGACCAACAACTGAATATAATGCGCGGTATTGTCAACCGCGACGACACGCCGTATTCTCACGCTTACGGAGCTTTAACTGCTAACAATCAGTTGGTAGTTTGGTATGCTTGGGCTATTGGTATGGGGGAAACAATTGTCGATATCCCCGAAGGATATGAGGCAACTGAGGCTGTCAATGGCGTGTTAGGTCAAATTGAAGGTCTTGAGTTTGAACAGCAAATTACAGTGCTGCGCGACGTAGCTAATAATATGGGCTACACCGATGTTAAACCAATTGCTACTCAGGCGGAAGTAGGGAAAACTTCTAGTTTGTAAGATAAGAGTCTGGTGTTGCAACCTATCCTACACAAACTCTCCTCCTAGCAGAGAGCGACTCAAGAATAAAGGAATTACCCAAAACTTCTATATGTAGGGTGCGCCGAGGTGCACCCTACCGCTATAATGAGTAGGTAAAACCTTTTTTTGCTCTTACTCATATTTATTCTTTCGTGTCTTAGAGAGGGACGAAAGTTTTTGTATGAGCAGTTAAAATCGGCTTTTCTGAGAAATATAAAAAGGTCTTCAGTCAGCAAGTGAGTTTTTTAGGGTAAACTTTTCGCGGGAATTCCATCCGAAAGATGGAACCTTTTTGGGGTTGACTTTCGGCAGTAATTGTGCCGTCGATCATCTTGACTAAAGAGGCACAAATAGCTAGTCCTAAACCAGTGCCTGGATATTGGCGAGTTGTGGTTTGGTCGCCTTGGTGGAACTTGTCGAAAATGTGGGGAAGATTCTTTTCACAGATGCCGATTCCTGTATCCCGAACGGTGATAATTAGCCGATCGCGATTTAATTCCCGCACCTCAATGTAAATGCTGCCCTCATGTGTGAATTTAACCGCGTTGGAAACGAGATTGACCAAAATTTGCCGCAGGCGCAACTTGTCATTAACTATCAACTGATCCTGCAAGCAGACGCTGACGGACATTGCCACATTCTTATCGGTGGCTTGATTTCCGAATTCCAGGGCGACATCCATTACTAAATGCGCTAAATGAAATTTTTCAATTTTTAATTCTGTGTGGCCACTCTCGATTTTGGAGAGGTCGAGGATATCGTTAATCAGCAGTAGCAGATTTTTGCCGTTATGTAAAATGCGCCCCACCATTTCTGTTTGCTGGGCGGTCAGCAGTTGTTTGTGCTGGCGCAGCAGCACTTGGGAAAAGCCGATAATCGAATTCATGGGAGTTCGCAATTCGTGGGACATGATGCCCAAAAATTGCGATTTTAACTTGGCTGCTTCTAGCAGTTGCAATTTTTGCTGTTGAATGCGTCGCCCCTGATTTTCCAGTTCTTCCTGCTGACGAATTAGCAGCTCGTTTTGCAAGTCTAAAAGCTGTTCCTGCTTTTTTAATTTTTCGATCGCCAGCGCGTTGTTAATTGCGATCGCAGCTTGTTTTCCCATCACCGCCAGCACTTGCTGAGTATGCCAGTCAATCGCCATGCTGTCTTTCCCGTTACCGATGGCCAACACACCCAAACGCCCGCTTTCCCCCGACTCGATCGCCGCTGCACAAGCCGCCGCCGGCAGCAAGCCTTTGCCACACTCCGACCGCCACAGTACAGACTCTCCCGTCGCAAATGCTTTCCACAGCAGCTTGTTTTGCACGTGCGGGGTTTGGCCCCCACCAAAGTTTTCCGTGCCCCCGACAGCGCTGAGTTTGAGGCCGCTGCAATCGGACTCCAGAAGAGCAACTAGGCAAAATTCCGCTCCTGCGATCGCCTCTACAGTCGCATCCGCAATGCCTTGCAACAACTGGCACAAGCTACCCGCGCGCTGGCTCAATATATTTGTAAACTGCTCTATCACCTGTAACTCCTGCCCAGCCTCTATTACCGTCCGGGCTTCGCACCATTTTTCATCTTTAAAGTTAGCTTCCGAGCGCGCTTGATGGCGCCAAAATTCTGGTTCTGCTTGGGGCTCGGCTTGAGTTTGTTTGATCGGCTCCATATCTGTGTAGGTTCCCACCCACTCCAAAACTTCCTCACTGTCTAGATTAGCGGGCCCTCCTCTGGCCAGGTTCCAGCGGTAAGTGCCCTCTCGCGTCTGCAGACGAAATATAATTTCGTAGCTTGGCCGCGGGAACTTAGAAGTGTGCGATCTCGCCAATAGACGAGGGCGGTCTTCTGGGTGGACGTGCGCGAGATAGCCGAAACCCAAAGCTGCTGCTGCTGGTATCCCGGTGTACTCCTCCCAGCGCGGACAGAAATAAGTCGCCCAGCCGTCGGCATTTGTTTTCCAAACTATCTGAGGAATTGCCGACCACAGTCGATCGTCCTGAGTTTGGCCGTCGCAAACTTGCGGTTGGGGGGATGTTATTTCAGATACTTTGTCTAAGATTTCCGAGTCGGAAAACTCCGACGGAAAAGACTTATTGCCGTGATACTGAGTCATAACAGGTTATATAAATAGGCATAGGACTAGATCTCTAACACCGGTTAAAGACTCGTGCTGCTAGCTTTATTGATTTTGAGGGCCCAAGTGCATCAAAATTTTTATACTTCAAATCTATCTGGGTAGTGGTATCTTTACCTCTATCAAGGGGCGGACAATGAGATAATTCAGTTAAACTGTTGAAACATTGAGACCTTACCTGTCCCGATGAAGGCTCGTGCAGGCATCGCCGCAAAATAACTTAAAAATTAACTTGCTTTCTTGGCGACTGCATGAGTATGCTTGAAAATGATGTGCGGCCTGTCAAACCATAAATCAGGACACATTCTCAAATTTACTCAGTTTGGCTGAGTTAGTTGACGATATTTTAAAAGTTTAGCGGACTATTGGAAGAAAGATGAGTAAAATTCGCGTTGCTTTGATAGAAGACCATGACCTGACAAGAGTCGGCATCCGCACAGCTTTACAACAGCGTGACACTATAGAAGTTGTCGGCGATGCAGCTAACGCTACAGAGGGATTGAAACTGCTTCAGTCTTCAAAACCTGACGTGGCAATTGTAGACATTGGGTTGCCGGATTTTGACGGCATTGAACTTACACAAAAGTTCAAAAAATCGGTAGCGGAGTCAGATCCCGATACAAAAATTTTGATTCTGACTTTTCAGGACAATGAAGAAGAAGTTCTGGCAGCTTTTGCCGCCGGAGCTGACTCTTACTGCATGAAAGATATTAGCTTCGATCAGTTATTAGATGTAGTAAAAGTAACTCACGAAGGTAACTCTTGGATCGATCCGGCGATCGCCCGTATCGTCCTGAAACAAGCTCGCACTCAGGAACCCGCGCCGGAAGAACCGAAGGCTGAGGGCAAAAGAGTCACAATTAAGGCTGCCGAACCCGAATTTAGTCACATCATTGAGACTTACCCTTTAACCGAGCGGGAATTAGAGGTTTTGGAACTGATCGTGCAGGGCTACAGCAATGCTGCAATCGCCGAAAAGCTGTACATTACTGTCGGTACAGTCAAGACTCACGTCCGCAATATTTTGAACAAGTTGTGCGCTGATGACCGCACTCAGGCTGCCGTTCTCGCCCTGCGTTCTGGCTTGGTTGGATGAAGCCTGATCATCAGGCAAAATCAAGTTAAAAGTAGGGTGCGCTGGGCGCACCTTACGGGCACTGATTTAGGGTGTGCAGTGCACACCGACTGACTAATTGTTACCCAAAAATTAGGGTAGGCAGTGTGCACCAGCCGAAGAATTGTTTGTTGTTAAAAAAAGGTAAATTTTAAAACCGCATCTATCCCAGTACAGATATTTTTTTAATCTTTTAACCAGTAAATCTACCTTAAGATAGATGCTAAAAAACTATTCAATTACTAATACTTATTGTTGAGCGATCGCCAGTTAGATAAATTTCGCTTGCACTGCCGATATTGCGCGATATCAATTCATAAAAGGCGCAGGCAGAGGCAAGATTACCATACTTTTAGAAATAGTTAAGCCTTAAAGAAATTATATCCGCAGACTGATGCCTGAGTTCGCTTAAATTTGGGAGATTAAAAGTATTAACTGCTACTGAAATATTTTAGAAAGAGGTATTATGACCGCTCCAATTGAATTCAAGTTATTTGCTCCTTACAACAAAGGAGCTGCCTTGATTGGCTCTTTTTCTAATTGGGAAGAGATTCCGATGGAAAAGGACGAAGAGGGTTATTTCCGCACGCGAGTTGAGTTGGAGGATGGCGTTTATCAATACAAATTTCGCGTTCAGTCGAAAAGCTGGTTTGTGGAACCCGATCAGTGGGTAGATGTGGTCGATCCCTACGCGACTGACATTGACGATCCTACTCAAAACGGCCTTGTTCGGATCAAAGATGGCGATCGCATTGTCGATACCTACGTCTGGAAACACGACGATAAACCGCTACCGGCCGATCGGGAATTAGTGATTTATGAAATGCACGTTGCTGACTTTTCCGGCGGTGAAGCCGATCCCCTGGCCCGCGGCAAGTACAAGCACGTCGTCGAAAAACTCGATTACCTAGTCGAACTCGGCGTCAACGCGATCGAACTCATGCCACTCAAAGAATACCCGGGCGACTACAGTTGGGGCTACAACCCCCGCTATTTCTTCGCTACCGAGTCCAGCTACGGAACCACAGAAGAACTCAAAAACCTGATAGACGAGTGTCACGGGCGCGGCATTCGCGTCATCATCGACGGGATTTACAACCACTCGGAATCATCGAGCCCCCTCACTCAAATCGATCACGATTATTGGTATCACCACGCCCCGCGCGATCCAGATAACAATTGGGGCCCGGAATTTAACTACGAATTCTACGACGAAAACTTAGGAACATATCCGGCGCGCAAATTTATTGGCGAGACAGTCCGCTATTGGGTTCAAGAATATCATCTTGACGGCATTCGTTTCGACGCAGCGCGACAAATTGCTAACTACGATTTTATGCACTGGGTAGTTCAAGAAGCCAAAAATGTCGCCGGCCCCAAACCGTTTTATACCGTTGCCGAATACATTCCCGACGATCCTAGCATCACCAATCTAGACGGGCCGATGGACGGCTGCTGGCACGACAGTTTCTATCACTCCATAATGCCACAACTCTGCGGGGACAATTTTGATTTAGAACGCCTCAAAGAGGTAATCGACTGCAAGCGGCAAGGTTACTTGGGTGCTACGAATGTAGTCAATTATTTGAGCAATCACGACCACGATCGCATTTTTGCCGAATTGGGCGATCGGGGGATTTTGGATGAAGCCGCCTTCAAGCGGGCGAAGTTGGGAACCGTGCTGTTAATGACAGCAGTTGGCGTGCCGCTGATTTGGATGGGCGAAGAATTTGGCGAATACAAAGGCAAAACCATTGAGCAATCTAAAATTGACTGGACGCTGCTAGGAAATGACCTGAATAAAGGTTTGTGGGAATACTACAAAGGCTTGATTCACCTGCGTAAAAATAACCAAGCACTTTACACAGAAAACATCGAGTTTTTCCACGAAGACCCCGACTCAAAAGTTTTTGCTTACACTCGCTGGAACGATGAAGGTTCGAGAGTTGTAGTAGTGGCGAATATGTCGGAAAATTATCTAGCAGGTTACACCGTTCCCCACTTCCCGGCCAACGGAACTTGGCACGAATGGACGGGGAATTATGATATTGAATCTGGCGATAACAATATTATGATTGACTTGCCGGAATACGAGGCCAAAGTGTTTGTTTGGCAGTAAGCTGTCATATCGATTCCGGTTGCACTCCTTATCATTGTTGACTGTTGACTGTTCACTGTTCACTGTTCACTGTTGACTGTTGACTGTTGACTGTTGACTGTTGACTGTTCACTGTTCACTGTGAGTCAACTGTCAACAGTTACGGACGGTGCAAGCGGAATCGATATTATTTCCCCGATTGATTTTCTAAGCACAATTGGGTTATAGCCGCCGCCGGTATTGGTTTGCTAAAGAAGTAACCCTGACCCATATCGCACTGATGCGAGTGCAAAAACGCCAACTGTTCTGCTGTTTCCACTCCCTCAGCAATCACCTGTAAATTCAGACCCTGTCCCAAGGCGATCGCCAGTTTCACAATAGTAGCACCGCTGCTGCCGGTCACCAAATCGGCCACGAAAGATTTGTCTATTTTTAAATTATTGAGCGGAAAGTTTTTCAGAGACCACAGTGAAGAATAACCGGTGCCAAAATCGTCCAGAGAAATGTGAATTCCCATGTCCTGCAACTGCTGCAATACCGACACCGTAAAGCTCACATCTGCCATGGCAATGCTCTCGGTAATTTCTATTTCTAAATACTCAGGATTTAACTTGGTTTCTGATAAAATTTCAGCGATAATTTGTACCGTGTGAGGTTGCAGAAACTGACGGGCTGATAAATTCACTGCTATCCGCATCGGCGGCAATCCCAGTAACTGCCACGCTCGATTTTGCAAGCAAGCAGTCCGCATCACCCATTCGTCAATTTGGCAGATTAATCCTGTTTCCTCAGCTAAGGGAATAAATCGATCGGGAGAAATCAAACCGCGTTCGGGATGCTGCCAGCGAATCAGAGCTTCCATGCCCACTATTTTGCCAGTCTTTAAGTTTATTTGCGGTTGGTAATGCAGCACAAACTCAGATTTTTTTAGAGCTTTGTAAAGATGATTTTCTAAGTTAAGATCCTCGGAGACTTTACTGCCGATCGCCTGCGTGTAAAACTGATAATTATTGCGACCTTTCTGTTTAGCTTTGTACATCGCAGCATCAGCATTTTTTAGCAAAGTTTCTGCATCTTCTCCATCATAAGGAGCCAAAGCAATTCCCAAGCTAGCCTTAATATAAAGTTCCAGGCCCTCAAAATCAAAAGGAGTGCTTAAACTCTGGATAATTAGCTGGCAAATCTTAGTTGCTTCCTCTGGGGTGTTGATATTGTACAGCAGCACAGTAAATTCATCTCCGCCCCAACGAGCCATTGAATCCCCTACGCGCAAACAGTTAGTCAAACGCCGAGATACACTTTGCAGCAACAAATCGCCCACTGGGTGACCGAGAGTATCGTTAACATTTTTAAATCTGTCCAAATCTAGAAAGATTACCGCCAGCATTTCTCCCTTTTGGTGAGCGCTAGCTAAAGCTAAAGACAGCCTTTCATTAAACAGTAATCTATTAGGTAAACCGGTTAATAGGTCGTGAGAAGCTTGATGTCGGATCATCGCCTCGACGCGCCTCTGCATTGCAGCCATGTACAGGTGAGTTCCTAAAGATTTTGCTAGCTTCTGTTCCTCGCTGCTCCACTTTTGAGCTTCGCCGGTTTTGATTTCTTTCCAAGCTGCAAAGGATTGTCGGGGACGATCGCTCCGGGAGTCGGAACTGCACCGGCCCGCCCACAAAATTTCGGTTTGTATAGGGCTGCGAAAAACGGTGAGACAGCCGATGCACTGTTGGCGGTATTGCAGCGGTACTGCCAAAAATGATCGAATGGAAGCTGCGACAAAATTGGCAGATACAGATTTGAGTTGAGGTTCTTTAGAAATATCGGAAATTGCGTACAAGTGCGGTACGATAAAACTGGAAATATTGGTATCAATTGAACTGTAATGCTGGGAATATAGGTTGTCAAAAATACCTAATGGGCTTGTATGATTAGCAGTTTGTGCTGGATCGTCTTGGTTTGCCCTCCCCATAATCTGCTGCCAAAATGGGCTGAGTTCAACGTCGATGTCCGCGGGCTGCTGGCCACAGGTATAAAGCAAAGCAGGCCGATCGCCAAACTCGGCTGCAATGTAGAGTCGCCCTCCCGAACCACGCAAATGCTTGACAGTTTGTTCGAGAACTGCTTTCCGAATTTCGTTTAGTTCCAGAGGAGAATGCAGCAAACTGGTAATTTGGTTGATAACGCCTTCATCGCGCGCTTGCTGTCTAGCTTGACTCAACAGAAAAGATTGGGCGATCGCAATTGAAAGTTGATCCACAAGCAACTGCACCATTTTCAATTCTCGATCGCTAAATCGTTTCGGTTGGCTATGGTGAGACACCAACAGCCCCCAAAGGTGATTTTGATGCAAAATCGGCACCGTCAGAGAAGAACGTGCCCCCATAGCCTTCAGATATTCAGCGTGACAGGGGTCTACAGGATGATAGCTAATATCTTCAACTGCTAAAGTTTGGCCGGTTTCGGGACAATCTAACCGATTAATTGTTTGATGCTTCAATTCCACATCTACAATCACTCGCTGCCGCGCTTTGAGAAACATTTCCCGAGCACTCTGGGGAATGTCGCCTGGTGGAAAGCGCAAACCCAGCATAGAGGGCAAATTGTCACCGTTGATGGACTCAGCAATGACCTCACCGCTACCGTCGGTCTCAAAGCGATAAACTTTTACTCGATCGCTTTCTAAAAAGCTGCGGATTTCTCGGGCAGTTGTCGTCAAAATCTCTTGCAGTTCTAAGGAGTTGCGAATGCGATTGGTAATTCGATTGAGTAAAATCTCTTGTTCTAAAGTCGATCGTGACATTTGTGTAACTTTGATGCGGGTCATGCCTTTTGATCTCCCGGGCTGTTGACAGCATTTTTGCGAGCCACAGTCTTAACTTGCCCTGTATTATACATTACAATACTTTGGCTCCGTCTAGGAGCTTGACCCAACCCAAGAGCGCGAAACTCGGTTTCTGGGGATATTTCCGCTTTTTCGACAAATTTGGGTGATAAACCGGGTTTTTCACAGCATTTACAAGACAAGGCAAGAGCGATCAGACAATTAGTGAGGAATTGAGTCCCGATCGAGTTTGATCGGGACTCAATTCCTCACTACAAAGCAATTGCAGAGCTACCAGACAAAAGGTTATAGAGAAACCGGGTTGAGCAACCAGTATTCTGCCCTCTGGAGGGAGAATACTGATTGGTCAACCCGGGTAGTAAGTATTTATACCTTAAAATGTCTCGTTAAGCCGACTCCCAAATTCCCCGAATTCTGTCCGGCAAAAAGCCAGCTATTTCCTGAATTCGCTCCTGGGACAGCTCATCCTTCGTTGCCGAAAATACAGCCGCGATCGCAGTTTCCGGTTTGACTCCCGAAGGAAGTGCGCCTTCTAGTTCCACCCTCCGTGCAAACAAATTGCCATCGATCCCCCAAGGTGCAGGCTCGCCGGTCAAAGGTTGACGCACCCGGCTGAGCAATCCCACCAGCGGATTGGTATCTTTCCAGAGGTCGGCTATTTCTTGTTGCAGGGTTTTGTCATCCGTAGGCAAAACTTCTTTGTGCAATTCAGATTCCACGTGCTCGATGGCTTCTTTTGTCATCACATCGCGCATGACCCGGTACACTATTTCGGTAATGTCGCGGGCATCAAAAATATCCTCCAAGTGACCTTTTACCATCACTTTTTCCAAAAATGGCATATTCTTTGAAGCGATAGGAACTGCCGATCCTTCCTGGTGCAGCGAGGTTGGAGGATTCGTCTCCATTTTGTGTAACAGTTTGCGACCTTTTTCTGTTAACTCAGCTTGTTGAAATGCCACTAAAGGCGGCAATAACTCAGCTCCTCCATAAGGCTCGCCACTAAACTGAGCTTTGATAAATTCCCTGTGGTTGAGGTAGTCCAAATGACCGAGCAATTCCGCTTCGGCCACCTTGTGACCGACATATTCTTCTGCTGCGTTCCTAATTTCGGACTCTCCCCTGCCGTTGCCGCTGCCAATTTTTTTGAGCAAAATGTAAGTCAGGTCGTCTCTGATTGGAATTGTCATTAAAAACTCCTAGGTTAATATTGGGTAAAGCTCATGTAAAAACTGATTTTTTTTACTGGCTTAAATTGTGATGATTACTACTTAAAAACATTGAATTCTAAAGCAGAATAAGAAGTATCTCTCAGCAGGTGTAAGTTATTAAATTTAAGTTTGGGCTAGAATATTCCGTATCCGCTCAATAATCCGGGGTAAATCGCTCAACGATGCACCTCAAATGACGCAAAATCGTTCCTGAGTGGGTAGTCCGCCCCGAATTATTGAGCGGATACAATATTCCTTTAGGTAGATCCATGTATGGGAACCCACGTCTAATGTTGTTAGTATCCTAAAAAGCTGTCGCCACTCTTCAATGCTATTGAGCGAGGATGCTTTATTGGTAATATTTTCCGTATTTATTGCGTGTTTTTACCAAGGCTGACGCACCAAGAGCCCCTAAGTTGGTAATTGGCGCTGGGAGAGGTAGAATTAAGCAGATGCTATGGGGTTAATCAACTGCGGTCGTTTTGCCCGCAGCTTGTAGCGATATGGTATCGGGTTAGACCTAAAACTGGTCATGGGAGAGCTACAAATACGAGCCAATCTGTTTCAAGTGCCGCAGCGCCACTTGAAGAATGCCTCGGGGACAAATTTTTTGATGGTTGCGATCGGCATTTATGAACTACCCTCGTTGGAACAATAAATTGGAATCCTCGTCTTTTATTAGCGGTCAACCCTCGGTTGACAAGCGTCCTTTAGTGTTGGCTGTAGACGACAATCCGGACAACTTAGAGCTGCTGACACAAATACTCGATTTATTCGGCTGCGAGTGCGTGGGAGCAGTTGACGGGCACGCAGCGCTTTCAGCAGCAGTCGATCGACAGCCCGACCTAATCGTACTCGACATTTGCTTGCCGGATATAGACGGTATGGAAGTAGTAAAACGCATTCAACAAAACCCCGATCTCAGACATATTCCGATTGTTGCTATCACAGCACTAGCAAAAGCAGAAGACCGCGATCGGATTCTCCAAGCAGGCTGCGTGGAATACCTTTCCAAACCTTTTAACATCAAAGATTTAGAAAGAATTATCCGCCAGCACATCAACTCTCAAATGCTTTTGGTTGAGTTTTAGATTTATAATTAGAATCACGAACTTGAGGTGCAGAGTCCAAAATTGCGATCGTTCCAGTGCGGCCAGTCTCCAAGGTCGCATCGCGGAGCAAATCAGTGACTCCCACGCCCAAAACCTTTTGGATTAATTCTTTCAGGGGCAATTCGAGAGCTGATTCTAATTGTGTCCGCACCTGCAAAGCCAAATCTTGCTGACCGTTCTGAGCCAGCACTTTTTCGGGTTGAGTAAGCCCATTTTCGACAATAATTATCAATTTGTTATCCAAAAGATTGCAGAGCGCCTGACTCGTTGGGTGTCCCAGTTGAGAGCGGTACAAAGCTTGAATTCCCTGCGAAAGAGTCCGTTCTAATTTACCCCGAGTAGGTTCTAAGGTTTCCCCTGTCATATTTTTTATTGAAACCATGATAGATAAAAAAGACTGTTAGCAGTTAACAGTTAACAGTTAACCGTTAACTGCTAACTGTTAGAAATAACCGTCGCGTTAGCCGACAGTAACTTCATTAGTTTCCACCCCAGTTGCACCCTTAACACCTTTAGCAATTGTCACCAACTTGTTGACAATTTCCTGACTGGGAACTGTACCTTTGAGAACCACAGTAGTGCCAAGTTGAGCCACATAAACAGTCTCAATATCCGCAACCTCTGGATTTGCATCGAAAGCCTGAGCTACCCGTTTAGCTAAGCCGCTTTGATCGTATTCTCCGTTCAAGCCCATGCGTTCTGGCGGGATTGTCTGAGCGCTCGCAGCAGGTTGAGCTTGAGCTTGAGATTGAGCTACAGGTGCTTGGTAAGCAGGAGCGTCAACAGTTTCTTGATTTTCTAGCTTTTCTAAACCAAACAATCTTTTTAGCCAGCCCATAGAGTTTGTCCTCCCACAAAGTTTGTGTTAATTGACGTGTTAATTGACTTGTTAATTCACCGTTGGCAAGTCGCCCTGTAATTGTTATTCTCAATACCAGGAATTACGATCGCACTCTTGGATGCAGAAACCGATTTTTTTTACAAAAAAGTATCGTTACAGCCATCCACCTAGGTAGAAAAACCCGGTTTATTGAGTTTGGTGTACCCGTCGTAAATACAATTTACTGTTGTACAACTTCGCCGATCATCTGCCTGGAGACATAATTCTCAGGCTTTCAAACAAATACTTGCGCTGACCATTCCGGCAAATCAAACTTAAACCCTTCTTCCCCAACTTTTACTATTTTGTTATACATCCACTCGTGCCAAGTTCCCCCAGCCGGAAACTTAGGAATACTGTTACCATATAGATAAGTATCCGAAAAATTAGCGACAACTACTGCTCGCGTTACCTCATCGCTCCAGCGGTAATAAGCCAGCACTTTTGCTTCGGGATTTTCGTGGATTAATTCAATATTTTCGGTATACAGTGCCAGCAAATGTTGCCGCAGCCGAATCACGTGTTTGTAGTATTCCAAAAACTCATAAGTTGGCTGATTTTTCAACAAAGACAATTGCAGTTTATTCGGCTGGTTTGAACTTTTCCGAGTAGATTGTCCCAACTCTTCGCCCATCCACAGCATCGGTATTCCTACTGCTGTGACTAACAAAATCGCTCCCTATTTAGCGCGTTTAAAAGCAGCTTATTAATCGATATCCCGAAAGCTGGCTTCTGCCAGCAAGTGTTAGCGGTCGTCACTGGCTAAATAATGTATCGCATTAGTTGTGTTTTGATAGCCTTGTTGTTTGGGTTCTAAAACTTGCTTGAGCTTTTCGATATCGAAAGTATTCCCCCCTAGATTTTCTACGGCAAAAATGCGAAAACTTTCGTGCCAGCACCCGTCCATCGGCTCGTCTGCAGCGACGAGTTTGGGAAGTTCGGGAATGTGTTCTGCTATGTTATAAAATGACTTGTTACCGGCAGTTTTTTTCGCTTCACGAGTTATCCAGTTTAAGCTATTCAGCATTTAAATTGTATATCAAAAAACAATCAAAGTTTTGTGGGGTGTCCCGCCCGCCTCGAATATGCAATTTAAATGCGCGACAGCTTAGTGCGGTTAATTTCAGTCGCCTAGGGTTCATTGACTTCTAACCATTCGTCCGCTTCAAAACATGGACTTTGCGACTGAACTCGGAATTTGTATTGATAAAATACCGTCTTCTAACTGAATTTTAGTGCGGAAATAACCTTTGTCATCTTTTTCTAAGGGAATTTCTGCCCATTTGGAAAAGGAGCCGAGCAGTTTAGCTGCTTTGTTGTTGGAAGCGAAGAGTTTGAATTCAATTCCAGCGGCCATTAATACCTTGTTTGCAGAACTTATAAGTGTGATTAGTATTGATTTTTACCATTTTGCAAATCTGTCGCCATCGTTCTTAAGAGTTAAACCTTTACCTCTTATGTTGTCAGGTGCTTGGGGGCGCACCCGGAGGATTTAGTAGTGCCAACCCTAGCGATTGAGTAAGGTGCGCCCCTAGGCACCCGGAAACCGGATTTTAATCAAAAATGTAGTTAAAGTAACTAAAAATTATTAAGTGCTATTTATGAACAATAGTCCGGACTGCTTTGAGTTGGTAGTCTGAAACCCTAGATTTTCCGTTGGTAGCGAACTTGCCTTAGAGCCTTGAAACCCTTATTATACGGTGGGTTATCAAAAACTGTCCGAAGTATTGTATGAAAAGTAATTTAACTTTTGATAACTAGATAAATCGTGGTCAATATTTAAGATTTGTAACTAAAGAAACATTTTTTGGCGGACAGGAATAATACCGTAGAAAGATGTCATTTTATGCGGAAGCAGCGAGGATGGGCTTGTAATTATAGGGCAAGGGAAACCAGAACCATGAATCCTTTATTCAACTGGGTTTTCCTGCGACTTTAAGCCAAGTTTGAGCCGAGAATAGCAATGATTATTTTTGCTGATGTCTTGGCAGCACTTGTTTTATAGTTTTTGACCGGCAAACTTTGTAGAACCTTTCATCAGCTTTAACGACTGCTGCTACCTCAGTAATTGGTAATTGGTGAAAATCTCATTCGTCCCTGTTACCCGTTAGATATTCCGAGCAGTGGTTCTAAGGCTCTAAAAGTTTAATGTGGGATGTTGGCGAATTACCGTTACTGTAAAACTCTGGAGTGTTAAAAATGCTAAAACAAATGTGTTGGTTGCCCAGATTGGGACGCAATGGAGAAAAGATATTGCACTTACGCACCGATGCCCGTCAAGGGTGGCGGCCTTATACAGCTTTTCCGCAGTTCGCTGTATCCGACTACCGGGAACCGGGCGGTTCTAAGGGATGGGCAACATATCAGAAGCTGAGAACTCAAGGGTGGAATTTAATATCGACTGCAGAAGGGCAGCAGTCGATTTTTGGCGAACAGAAAAGTGCTTAAAAAATCAGAAACCGCAACAATAAAAGAAGAGGTAAAATCCTCTTCTTTTTATTACTTGTGGAGACAGAAACTGGGTTTTTAACCATCCTACTTGGTAGAATGGGTAAGGCGTGCAGTGCTCACTTTAGATAATTTTGAGATGTTGGCCAGTTGCAAGTAAATTAGGCGAGCTCCCTTTGTCTCTCTGCTATGGTTGCTCTGCTATCAAACACCGGCTGGCGAGTTTTCAAGTTAAACCGGTATCCGTGGGGGAGGATGTGCAATTTAGCCCCGCAAATCGCTAAACCCTCATCCTTCAAGCGTCCCTCAATATTGTCGTGGAGTTTTTCCGACTCGTCGATGACAGTTACAGCGCTTTCGCCAATGACTTCCAACTCGTCACCGTGGACTAAAATAGCTGTATTTTCGTCAATACCAAATCCCAACACAGCCGGTTGCAGCAAGAGTGCCGTAACTAAGCGTCCCAGACGACCTCGTTGGGCGAAATGCTGGTCGATGACAACATCGGGAAGGAAACCCATCCCCGGGCCCATGGCTACCACATCAACGCGCGGATTTGTCTCGGAGTCTCCTTCAATAATCATCATGTCTGGCATCATCGCCGCGCCGGCACTGGTGCCGCCAATGATAATCCCTTCAGAGTAGCGTTTGTGCATAGCTGCGTCGAGTTTGGTGTCTTTCAAGCAGCTAATAATCCGCGCTTGCTCTCCGCCGGTAAAGAATATGCCCGTGGCTTGTTCGATCGCTTCTAAATAATCTGGATTGTTGGCATCTTCCGGTCTCTGGGTGTCAACAACTCGCACATCTTCAGCGCCAAGTCGCTCAAACACTCGGATGTAATTATCTCCCACTTCTCCCGGCAGGCTTGTTGCAGCCGTCATGATCACAATATGGGCTTTAGTGCCTCCAGCGCACCGCAAGAATTCCCGCAGAATTTTGCAGTCCCCCTCTTTGTCTTCCGCGCCACCAATAATTAGCAACTTTCCCTGAGTTTCCTGGCTCGCCATATTATCTCTACTTTTAATTTATTAAATTTCACTAAAACACAAAATTCCTTTTTCCCAAAACTACCAAAAGGTATATATAGATACAAAAAAATCTCAGACTTCTACCACCCCAGAACGCACACAGCTCAAGGGTGATGTGGGTGTTTACTCATCCTCGATGGACAAAACAAACTTACCCCCCCTAACAGGAGATAGGAGGGGTCAAGAAAGGAGCTTAAATTACAGGGCTGACGCGCGCGCGGTGATCAATCCGGTTTCTGACCAGATTCTTCGCTAATCCTCCTCTGATTGCTCGTAGAAATCGGGTTGATGAGCGTAAGCCCTCAATTAGTCCGATCGCCCGTTAGTGCGATCGCTCGATCAAATTGCTCAATATGGTACTCGCCCGTTCTAAAGGTAGGTGTCTGGGTTTGCCGTTCCAGACAATCTGATATTCGTTGCTGTTTTGACCATCGCCGTAGCCAGAAATTAGCTTCCGGTGAAATGCTTCCTCAGCTAAGTGGTGAACTTTGTCCCTGAGAGCAGTTTGTGCGATCTTCATAATTTGCTGCCTCTTAAATTTTCTTTCACTGTCATAAACAATTATAAGTACACAGTGTACCTCTCAAAAGTTATAGCTTTTTTCGGGAGGGGGGAAGGAAGTAGTCATTAGTCATAAGTGCTTAGTCATAAGTGCTTAGTTATCAATGCTTAGTCATCAATGCTTAGTCAGATGTTGAAGGAAGAAGGAATATTTTCCCACTCTCACCCTCTCCCTCTCTCCCTATCTCCCCAACTCTGCCACTCCCCCTATCGGGCAATACTGAAGGCAGAAGTGGTCAGAGTATTTGTCTCACTGCTGGAATATCTATGCCCCCAGGTAGTATCCCATGCACCGACTATAAAGTTACCGTAAAAAATCAGCTCAAAGGAGGTTAGAAAATGCTGCAAGAAAAAAGCACCGAAACAGCCCGCGTCAATGCTCGAAAAACCGATATTTTTGATGTTTTCAATTTCAAACACTATATCGGGCCAAACCCTTATTTAGACACCGCGGCTTTAGTTTTTGATTTAGCGGTGACGGGCGGGAGCGAACCTTTGCCGATCGCACATTACCAGAAAACTATTGGCGATCGCTACCCGCAACTGCTGCACGAAACTTTCTCGAACCATGCCCAACTGTTCGGCCGTACCGCCTCAGAAGTAGCCAAACTCGACATGGGTTTGCACTTCCAACACTGGAACATCAAGCCGTTTTCTCACTTTAACAGAATCAGCATAGAAGCACTTCACGCCCGCACGGCCAGAGCAGTAGTGTACGCAGTTTGGGATTGGTTTGAAGCCATTAATCAAAATCAAGACTTTCCCTTGGAAGCACAAATAGGCGCGCTGCAAAATATGTTCCGGCAGTCAGTTTACGGAGGCCCGACAGTTTATTCGTTAATGCGATCGGCATCCCAAAAAGGCATTCCCGCATTTTATTTGTGGGATGAAGGACTAATGCAATATGGGTACGGTAAAAAACTGGTTCGCGGCTCTGCAACTACCTTTGATTCTGACAGCCACTTAGACTCAGATTTTACCACGCGCAAAGACGATTGTAAAGCTTTTCTCGCTACATTAGGATTTCCTGTTCCCAAAGGCGATATCGTCTCCACAGAAAACGGAGCTCTGGCAGTTGCTAGAGAAATTGGCTACCCAGTTGCTATCAAACCAGTAGTCGGTCATAAAGGAATTGGCGTAACAGCAGATGTCCGAGATGGCGAGGAATTGCAGGCCGCTTTTAAAAGAGCTGTTAAGGCAATTCCCGAAACAGACCCGGTGCGAGTAATTGTGGAAAACAGCATCAAAGGATCGGATTTTAGGATGTTGTGCGTTGACGGCAAATTTGTTTCGGCAACTGAACGCCGACCCGCATCGGTAACAGGTGATGGCGAATCAACAATTCGCGAATTGATCCGCCGTGAAAACCGCAAACCAGAACGTTTGGATACGCCAACTTCGGCGATGAGCAAAATTCAGTCCGACGAAGCGATGGAAATGTATCTGGAAGAACAAGGGCTCTCATTGGATAGTGTGCTAATTCGCGATCGCACTGTGTCTCTACGCAAAGTCGCTAATCTTTCCGCAGGTGGCGTCAGCATCGATGCTACCCGCAATATTCACCCGGATAATATTGTTTTGGCTCAAGATATCGCCCTACATTTTCGGTTAACTTGTTTGGGGATTGATGTGGTAACAGAAACTCTCGCCAAATCTTGGAAAACAGGCAATTTTGGGATTATCGAGATCAATGCCGCGCCGGGAATTTTTATGCACCTCAACCCCGCTGTCGGCGAAGGAGTTGATGTGCCTTCCCATATTATCGAAACTTTCTTTGACTCCGGAAAATCAGCCCGAATTCCGATTATTACTTTCAACAGAATTTCGGTACATGACCTACAAGAAACCATCGACCATATTCTGTTGCAGCATCCCGATTGGACAATCGGTGCTGTTTGTCGCGGTGGACTTTTTGTTAACCGTTCTGAAAAAGTTTTGAATAATAATTACCATCTGAACTTGCAAAATTTGCTGCGGCATCCCAAGCTCGATTTGTTAATTGCTGAATATCCCGAAGATATTTTGGAAGCTGAGGGAATGTTTTATCGGGGCAGCAATATGGTGGTGCTGGACAATCCAGGAGAAACTGAGATGATGTTGGTTAGAGAAAGCACTGATGACGATACTGTTGTGGTGAGGGAAGGAAGTAGTATTTCTATTCGCCGCCAGGGGTTGATTGAACAGTATACTCTGGGGGATGATGAACCGTTTACACGGGTTTATTTGAAGGAAATAGGGACGGTTTTGTAAGCTGTTCCAAAATTAAGTTGGCTTTGTAGGGTGGGTATTGATTACCCGCCCCACCAGATCAACGCTTTTTCTTGTTCCCCGGTTCTTCCGGGGCAGGAAGTTGGGAGCACCCAGATTGGAACTGGCTTCGTTACACTTAGTTACAATTGCTTTCAATTCCTCAGTCGTGGATGCACTATTGGGAAGAAACCCGGTTTCTTCCCAACTTCTCGTTAGCACACCAATATTTTCGTAGAAATTGGGTTTCTCAGGGGAAGTTCTATTTCTGCGATCATAAGTTTTTAGCTAGTCAGACGGGAATCCCCGCACCATATCGCTTCGATTGGTGTGGGATGAAAGTCGCGTGAGATGAGGATTCCATCTGTACACAATCTCAAAGTATAGCTTTGAGCAGTGGGCAGATGGATGACGAGACGAACAAAAGTGTAACAACTATGGTAAAATACTCATATCTGATATCGCAGAATAATAATCTAGGTTTCAGTCAAAAGGTTTTTCCTGTGACAACAAGTGGGGCTGGACGTGTTCCTCACTATAAAATGCTGTAGAGGGAAACAATTGGAGTACCTCGAAGGAAGCTCTTGATATCCTTTGCCGGACTCTTGAGAAGCCCACATCATACCGATAAGGTTGATGTTGGGAGTACGTCACAAGTTCTGTACTCACTTGAAGGATTCTACAGGGCATCTACTGAAGTTACTAGACAAGATTTTAAGCAATTTGCTCAACCTGCACTTGCCCGCAATACTGCTATACATTCTGTTAACTGGATTCGGCGCGTACCTGCTGCCCAAAAAGCAGCTTACGAACGGAGAATTCGAGCCGAAGATTTTCCGGCATTTCAAATTTACTTCTCCCTCACTTCTCTTGTCAGGAATTTTTAACTAGGTGATGGGAGCGTGACCCAAATTATCGAGTATTTTTACTCACGCTCGGTCTCGGATGATTCACTTTTACTCCTCATCAATCCGCGTATGTGCCAGTTCGGGGTGCGGAATGTGGGTATAAAAGCGATGGTTAATCCAGATCTGCAACAACCATCTTTAATTCCTCAAATTTAGACCTGAATCCTTACAAAATGGCAGCTTACCAAGGGCTTCCGATCATGGTGAAACTACTCCAATAGTAAGGATGAGAAAAGTTTTGGTTTGTTTGTTGTAAATTAGCAGGTAAATTTAACTTGCTGCCTGTTGTTACTAACAGTCCGTTTTCCAGCCGCACTTTACCGGACATTATTGCTTGTTGAGCGCGTTGCAAAGCTTCTGCCTTAGTTGTGGTTCCTCGTAACTGATGGTAAAATTCACTCATCAGCCCCAAAGTGCCTCCATCGTCAACATACCACAAACTCCCTAAAGCAGATTTCGCGCCGGATTTTACTGCTAAACCTCCAAAACCTAACTCTGCTTCCCGATCGCCCACAGCAGTTCTACAAGCACTTAATACTAACAAATCTACCTGCGGATTGCGCCAATTTAAACTCTCCATGCGATCGAGCTGCAATTTGGAATTCCACATTTGAATGTATGAATTGCTCGGTTTTCCCGGTTTGAATTCAGCGTGAGTTGCTAGGTGAACGATCCGAAATCCTCCCTTGGCGTGTTCCGAGTTGAGATTATCTATAGTGAAAGTGGAATTGAGGAAAAATGGCCCGCGCCACTGAGCCGAAATCGCCTCCAATTCGATCGGCACACTGGGCAAGGGCTGTTGGTCAACAAATTCTGACCTTCCCATTGCTAGCACTGTGGCGTCTATAACAGCTTTATAATCGGTATTAGTCGAACTAAAACTTGGAATTAGGCTGAAACTGTATTTTTCAATCAAGAAGCCTTTACCGTCGTGCAACGCGGCAAAGGGCAGGCTCCGCAATCCCGCATCGACTGACAGTAACAAAGTCTGAATTCCTAAGTTTTCTAAGTCTTTTTCTAGGGGTGCGATCGCCCATTTATATAGTTGCTGGGCGGCGCTTAGATAAGTGGTAGTATCGCGTTTCGCGGGAGTGGTGATTTCATCGCGGAACTCTTGGACGGTGCGGAAAAGAGCTGCTCTGTTGGCTTCGGGGACGCTGTAGTGAATCGGCTGCCCCACGGGAGGAACTAAAATTAGTTCTAATTGTTCGTTTCGCGAGACTATGTAGATAATACCAGACCGCTTGCCCGGTTGCTCTGCGATATCTTGTAACGTTTGTTGGAAGGTCGAAATCAAGACTTTTTCCTCTGGGAGGTTGGCTTTTACCCCCAAGTATTCTCCAAATTCTTGATTCCTCATTTCTTCGATTCCCCAGATTGTTTTCTGTATGTCGTTACCTTCAAAAAGTCGATCGGGAGACGGAACATATCCCAGAACTAAATTAGAAGTAGGGTTGACTGTTCGCGGTTGTTTTGATTCTGGTGAAGATGGTACGATGCCGGCGGGTAATTGACTGGTGATACTTTGATCGATGGTTAAAACTCGATCGGCTGCTACACCCGGATTGTCTAGCGGTGGAATTTTGCGGCGTTGAAAGTCTTCTGCATCAGGGATTGAAGATTCTCCTTGCGGTGTGGGTGTATCTGCGGCTGTGGACGATGTTGGTGTTGTCACAGGTGCGGGCACTTGTATTTCCGTAGGATCGTCGATCGGAGTCGGAGTGACACTTGGAGTGGGAGTGACACTCGGAGTGGGAGTGACACTCGGAGTGGGAGTTGGAGTTATTACCGGAGTTGGAGTGACAACTGGAGTCGGAGTGGGAGTGACAACTGGAGTCGGAGTTGGAGTTATTACCGGAGTGGGAGTGACAACTGGAGTCGGAGTTGGAG